>NZ_JBSVXD010000011.1:0-66884 GCF_054070755.1 Pseudomonas sp. SDO5591_S426
AAGCAAAAGATCGCAGCCTTCGGCAGCTCCTACAGGTGTACACATAACCCTGTAGGAGCTGCCGCAGGCTGCGATCTTTTTCGCTGCGCCTCAATACCCGCGATCGAAATCCACTTCCCCGCGCAACGCCTCACCCGCCTCATAAGCCCGCAGGTTCTCGACAAACAGCTTCACCATCAGGGATGGCGAAGTCGGTGCCGAGCTGTGGCCAGTCAGCAACAAACCCCACGCAGTCCAGAACGGATGACGCTGCGGCAACGGCTCCTGCCGGCAGACGTCAATCACCGCCCCCGCCAGATGCCCTTCTTTCAAGGCGTCCACCAAATCCGCATCGACCACCGCCACACCGCGTCCGACGTTGATGAACAACCCCGTCGGCTTGAATTGCTTGAACAGCACCGCATCGTAGATATCGTGGGTATTCGGCGTATTTGGCAGCAAATTGACCACGTAATCCACTTGAGCCACCAGACGCGGCAAGTCCTCCAGTGAACCGACCTCGACAAACGGCGCGAGCTCACGGGCGCTGCTGGCGATTCCGTACAGCTCAAGGCCGAACGGCACCAGGAACTGCGCCACGGTCTGGCCGATGTCGCCGGTGCCGACGATCAACACCTTGCGCCCCGACAGGCTTTGGCCATGGCGACCGTCCCACTTGCGCTCGACCTGGCTGACCAGCCGCGCCAGTACTTCGCGCTCATGGCCGAGCATATAGGTGAGCACGTATTCGGCCATGACCTGACCGAAAATCCCCACGGCGCGGGTCAGACGATAGTGGCGCGGCAAGCCGTCGACCAGCAGTGGCGTGATTCCCGCCCAGGTCGATTGCAGCCACTGCGGTTGGTGACCCTGACGCAACAGCGTCGCCAACAGGTCAGGTTGACCGAGCCAGACCGGGCACTCAGCGGCCTGACGGGCCAGTTCAGCGGAGTCGCCGCTGGTCAGCACTTCCAGTTCCGGCGCCGCCTCGCGCAGCAATTGGGCGTACACAGGGTGGTCGTGTTCAGCAATCAGAACGCGCATGCTTCAACCTTAAAAAAAAACGCTGCAAACGGCAGACGACGCAGTATCCCTGCGTCGCCACGGCCATCGCCAAAATCATTCCAGTGTTTCACAGAGGCCCTGAACAGGACCTGTCTGCCGATTACATCGGGTCGTTGCGGCGCAGCAACTCTTCCGGCAAGTGCTCGATGTACTCGTCTTCGGCCGGAGGCATTTGCAGGTGATAGCCCTGCGTCTCGAGATTTTCCAGCACGACGGCGATGTCCTCGCGCGACAGTTTGCGCTCGGGGCTCAGTACCAGGTCGAAGGCGTGGATGGCTTTGCCGAAAGCGGCCATCAGCGGTTCCGGTACGCGCTCCAGAGCATCGCTCTTGAGCACATAGAGGTACATCTCGTTTCTCTTCGAACTGCGGTAGATGGAGCAAATACGTTTCAAGGCTGTTCTCCGGCGGTGGCCAGGCTGTCGAGCAGCGCCTGGCCCATCAATTCGCGGCGCCAGCCACGCAGCGAATCAGGCAATTGGTAGGGACCATTGGGGAAGCCGCTCTTGAGCAGCGCTTCCAGGGTTTTCTTGCGCAGCATCAGCTCAGGCGCAATGTTCAGGCGCTCGGCCTCGGCCTGGCCGATGGCTTTCAGCTGTTTGAGCAGCACGGCGGCGTCCACCGGCAATGGCTCCGGCACGGTTGGCGGCCATTGATCTGGCGACACACTGCCAGAGCGCTTGATCAGATCAAGCAGAAATTCGCCGTCCTGACGCACGGTACGCGGGTGCATGTCTTCGATTTTCGCCAACGCGCCGAGGTTGTCCGGCTGCGTGCGTGCCAGCGGCCACAACGAATGCTCGCGGACGATGCGGTTACGCGGCAGGTCGCGGGCACGGGCTTCTTTCTCGCGCCAGGCGCAAAGTTCACGTAGCACGGCGAGTTGGGCGCGGGAGAGTTTCCAGGCGAGCTTGGCGTCGCGATAGACCTCGTATGGGTCGATCTCGCGGCGCAGATTGGCCACAAGTTCCGCACCGTCTTCCAGCACCCAGGCGTATTTGTCGTCGGAAAGCTTCGGACGCAGCTGTACGAAAACTTCCGCCAGATGCACGGCATCTTCGGCGGCGTAGCTGATCTGGGTTTCCGAAAGTGGACGTTGCAGCCAGTCGGAGCGGGTTTCGCCCTTCGGCAGTTCGATGCCGAGCACTTCCTGCACCAGCCGCGAATAGCCCATGGAAAAACCCAGGTTCAGGTAAGCGGCAGCCAGTTGCGTATCGAACAACGGCACCGGCAGGCTGCCGGTCAGGCGCAGCAGGACTTCGAGGTCTTCACTGCAGGCATGGACGACTTTGACCACAGCCGGGTTTTCCAGCAACGCGGCTAGGGGCTGCCAGTTGTCGATGGTCAGCGGATCAATCAGGTAAGCGCGTACGCCATCGCCCACCTGCAACAGGCCGGCGATCGGATAGAAGGTGTCGACCCGCATGAATTCGGTGTCGAGGGCAACGTAGGGCAACTGCTGCCACTCGGCGCAAAACCGGCCGAGGCTATCGTTGTCGCGAATCCAGTGAATATCGATGGCCACACGGCTCTCCCTTGAAGAATGGCGCGCAGTATATATCGCCCCCGGCGATTTCCGCGCATCCACTGAACAAGAGCTTTAGCGAAAACACCTGACATTCCAGAGAATAGCCCACCCGATACGGTCATTTATCGGCCAACACACCATCGATCACCGCCCCACGGCATCCGGCAAACATATCCAGGTCCTGGTTGTAGACCTTGCTGCTGACCTCCAGCAGTCCCAGCATCGAATGGAACAGGTTGTCCTGGCTCAGGGGCTTTTCACGGCTCATTTGCAGGCAATGGGTGTCCACCGAGAACGACTTCTGATAGCTGTCCGAGAACCAGGCCAGCATCGCCACATGCTTCTGTTGCTCCGGCGCCAGCATGTAAGGCGTGCCGTGGAGGAACAGGTTGTATTCACCCAGGGACTCGCCGTGATCCGACAGGTAAAGCATGGCGGTATCGACTTTGTCCTGATTGCTGCGCAGTAAATCGATCAGGGTCGACAGCACGTGATCGGTATACACCAGCGTGTTGTCGTAACCGTTGACGATACTTTCGCGGCTGCAATTGTTCAGCGCATTGCTTTCACACACCGGGGTAAAGCGTTCGTACTCTTTCGGGTAGCGTTTGAAATATTCAGGGCCGTGACTGCCCATTTGGTGCAACACCAATACAGTGTCTTTATCCAGGTTGTCGATAAAGTGCTGCAGCCCTTGCAACAAAATTTCGTCGCGACATTCACTGTTGGCACACAACACCGGGTCTTTCAGATTGCTGACATCATCCAGCGTGACCCGATCACAAGTGCCTTTGCAGCCAGACTGGTTGTCACGCCAGATTACGTCGAGTCCTGCACGCTTGAGTACATCCAGCAAGCCTTCTTCATTCTTTGCCTTGCTGGCGTTGTAATCCTTGCGCCCCATGTTGGAAAACATGCAAGGCACCGACACAGCAGTTTCCGTGCCGCAAGAATGCACATCGGTGAACGCGATCAGACCGGCTTCTTTATCCAGTTGCGGCGTGGTGTCGCGGTCATAACCGAGGATGCCGAAATTCTCGGCCCGGGCACTTTCACCCACCACCAGAACGGTCAGGGACTTGCGACCGTGGTTTTGCCAGACGGGGTTTCGCTGGGCATCTTCACCGAGCTGAGTGAAAGGTTGCTGCGCAGACGCAACCTGTTCACGCAAGTAACCGAACGAGGCGCCGATGTAGTTGCTCGGCACCACCATAAGCCGCAACTCATGGTGATTGCGGAACAACGAAGAAAGGCCCTGGTAGTTAATCAGCGCCACACCACCAATCACCGCCGCCGATGCAACACTGACCAGCACCTTACTTAATAACTCACGATGCCAGCGACGATAGTTAATCGGGGTTTTCCACAACAACCACGAGGGTAAAACACCGAGCAACACAATATAAACAAGCAACTTGATCGACAGTAAATCTCGAACTTCGGTGGCATTGGTTTCCGCAAAGTTGCGAAACATACCTGCATCGATCAAGACGCCATATTGGCTCATGAAGTACGCCACGCCGGCACTGACCATGAACAGCACAGTCAGGACTGGTTTCATGACAGGCCGGAACGCCAGCAGGGTCAGCACAATGTTGAACGCCGCGAGAATCATCGCTCCGAAAGCCACACGCATGACGATGCCTTTACCGTCGGCCGCGGTGATATCGAACAGATGCCGCCACAATACAAAATTGAAAGCGGTCAATAAAAAGGCGCTGACAATGAGTGTCACCCACTCCGGGCGCACGGCTTTAATCTTCAACATGATGATCGGCTGTTCCTGAAAAGAAGTACCGTCGATAAATGTGAAAATTTCATTTACCGCGACAGCACTAACTCTAGGCAGCCGACCATCAATTTTTTGTGAAAAAGAAGCCAACGATTAGTTGGCTTTGCCGATTCTTCTTAAACTTTCAACTTATTTGAGAATGGTTCAGCTGTGGTTCAGGGCAAGCGTCCATTAGTGCCCCCTGCAAAAGCGCTGCCGAGCCGTATTTATTTTTTAGATAACGGCCCGGGTTTTCTGATTTGCCGCCTCCAGCCCCAGCGCGCCTAATCGACGCCCTACTTTTCAAGGACCGTAGATGGAAAACATTCGCGCAACCTCCCGCCCTGCCCTCTGGCTCATGCTTGGCATCGTTCTCGTTGCTTTGAACCTGCGACCCTCCATGGCTGCGGTCGGACCTTTGCTGTCCGCGATTCGTGGCGAAATTCCGCTTAGCTTTAGCCTGGCCTCATTGCTGACCATGCTGCCGATAATGGCCATGGGGTTGGCGATGTTCTTCGGGCTTGCAATCAGTCAACGCCTCGGCTCACAACGCACCGTCATGCTTTCTCTGTTGATCATCGGTATCGCCACAGTATCGCGACTGTTTCTTGATTCGGCGGCCGAACTGATCCTCAGCGCCGTACTGGCTGGTATCGGTATCGCGCTGATTCAGGCGTTGATGCCTGTGCTGATTAAATCCCGCTTCAGCGACAATGTTGCCCTGTGCATGGGGCTGTACGTCACATCGATCATGGGCGGCGCAGCCATCGCCGCATCATTCGCACCACTGGTGATGGCCAGCACCGGCAGCTGGCGTGTGGGGCTGGCAATCTGGGCGCTGCTGGCGGTTTTGGCATTGCTGTTCTGGTGCACCCATCGCGCAGAGACGTCGCAGGGCCGGAAGTCTTCGAGCACCCCATTCTTCTTCGCCAACTCCCGGGCCTGGTTGCTCGCTCTCTTCTTTGGTCTGGGCACGGCTTCCTACACCTGTGTGCTGGCCTGGCTGGCACCGTATTACGTGGAAAAAGGCTGGAGCGAACAAAACGCCGGATTGCTGCTGGGTTTCTTGACGGCCATGGAAGTATTCTCAGGCCTGGTAACTCCCGCCATCGCCAACCGCAGCCGCGACCGACGCCTGGTGTTGGTGGTATTGCTGACGCTGATAATCGCCGGCTTCTGCGGGTTGACGCTCACTCCGCAGCATCTGAGTCTGCTCTGGCCGTGCCTGTTGGGCCTGGGAATTGGTGGCCTGTTTCCAATAAGCTTGATCGTGTCGCTCGATCACGTGGATGATCCCCACCGCGCCGGTGGCCTGACCGCCTTCGTCCAGGGCATCGGCTACATGATCGCCGGACTCTCGCCGTTGATCGCCGGAATGATCCGCGACAAGCTCGGCAGCTTTGAATGGGCCTGGTGGTCACTCACCGGCGTGATGGTCCTGATGTTGCTCATAGCGTTGCGGTTCAATCCTCGACACTACGCCCGACACATTCACTGATCCGCAGTCCTGGTCGGAGTCGGCACGCTGACGTTGTTGATATTCTGTTGGCTAATACTCGGAAAAACGCTGAGTTACACGCTATGTTCACCTCGCTCCTGCATTCCGCTAGGATCATTCGCACGAGATTGCGTACGGTTAGCGCAACGAGCACCGCGAGACGGAATGGATGCTGAACAGCAACGCTCTAAGAAAACTGGATATGCAGGACTTCATGGTGTTCGTCGCCGTGTATGAGCAGAACAGCGTCACCGGGGTCTCCGAGACGCTGTGCGTCAGCCAGTCCACCGTGAGCTACTGCCTGAAAAAGCTGCGCAATGGCTTTGAAGATGAACTGTTCATCAACACCCGCACTGGCATGCGCCCCACTTACAAGGCCGGCAGCATGTATCCACACGTGCTGAAGATCCTCGAAAGCATCAATCTGTGCCACGCCGGCGCACCCGCGTTCGATCCGACCCTGCAACCGGCGACGTTCAACATTTGCGCACCGGAATACTTCGAGCAACTGGTATTGCCGCGCCTGTTGAAGAACTTCGCCTTTGCCGACCTGCCGGTGATGGTCAATGTGCACAAGCTTGAAACAGACATCCCGGCAGAAGCATTGCGTGATGGCAGCCTTGATCTGGTGATCGGTTTCGGTCCGAACTTTCATCGCAGCCATGGCGACTTCAACTCGCGCACGCTACTGGAAGATGATCTGGTCTGCGTCTTCGACAAACGCGCCACCCCGCGCGAACCGCGCTTGAGCCTGCAAACCTTTACCGAGCGCCGGCATGTGTTCCCGACGCCCTGGACATCCACCACCAACATGGTCGATGGCTGGTTGGCGCAACAAGCCCGGCAACGACAGATCGTTGCGCGAGCCAACAGCTACAGTGCGGCATTAAAGTTGATCACCGGTACCGACTTCGCCCTCACTCTGCCGCGGCGCATCCAACGATTGCTAGCCAATGATGCCGTCTTCGATCACTGCGAAGTGCCCAATGGCTTGCCGGGATTCACCCTCGACATGCAATGGAGCAAAAGCGTCGATCAGGACAGCGCCAACACCTGGCTGCGTGAGCAAGTGCTCAAGGCCTGCGTAGAACCGGGAATCTGAAACTCAAGCGCCAATGGCGGCCTTGGCGTAAGACTCGCGATCGATGTCGAGGATCTCCACGCACAACTGGACCTCAACGCCCGCCGGCCATTCACACAGACCCTTCACCACCACCAGCAGGCTTTCGGACAACTGCCGTTTGATCTGCGGCGAACGACCACTCAACAGCGCCAGTTTCACGTGCACAAACGCCCGCTCCGCCAATGCCGTACCGACCTTGAATGTCTCGACCTTCACCGCGCGACTCTTGATGTCGGATTCAGCACTGAACTGACCAGAACCCACCAGCGTATTGTTCAGCCGCGTCAACGCCACATCGGCGTTCAGGTCAGGCAGGTTGGCGGTGTATTCCAAGTGCAGGTGAGGCATGGTTTCACTCCTGTAGGTCGGCGGAAAGTTCGTACATATAACACAGTGCATCCCTGCTCACTGGGGCAACGACAACAGATTGCGCTCACCCATGAACGCTTCAAGCCGTGAACGCAACCAGCGTTCGGCAGGATCACTGTCGACGTGGCTCAGCCAGACCATCGACAGTTCAAGCGTCGGGGTCTTGAACGGAAATGGCTCTTTGTACAGCTGACCCGATGCTGCCATGGCCTCGGCGGTGTAATCCGGCAAGCTGGCAATCAGATCGGTCCCTGCCAACAACGCGGGCAATGAACTGTATTGCGGCACCGAGAGCACGACCTGACGCGAACGACCGATCTGCGCCAGCCACTCATCGGCGAAGCCGCTGACGTTGGCAATATGGGACA
Organism: Pseudomonas sp. SDO5591_S426; assembly: GCF_054070755.1. Lineage (NCBI taxonomy): Bacteria > Pseudomonadati > Pseudomonadota > Gammaproteobacteria > Pseudomonadales > Pseudomonadaceae > Pseudomonas > Pseudomonas sp. SDO5591_S426. The sequence continues at coordinate 7,701 of NZ_JBSVXD010000011.1, forward strand.
CCAGCACATGCGGGCGATTGCAATATTCATCAACGGTCAGCGGAGTATCGGACGCATCGGCACGCAGTACACAAGGATGGATGTGCCGCAGTAACTTGCGCTTGGCGTTGGCCGGCAGACCGCGCGTCTGGCTGACACCAACCGTTATGTCGCCGGAGGCCAGCAAGTCGGGAATCCGCCAGTAATCGACGTTCTGCACCACGAACACCACCTTCGGCGCTTCCTGGCGCAAAGCGCGTAGAAGCGGCGGCAACAGGCCAAACTCGACATCATCGGACATGCCGATTCGAAAGGTCATGGTGCTGCTGCTCGGGTCGAAATCGTGGGTCAGGCTCAACGCCACCGACAACGAATCCAGCGCCGGCGAAAGGTGTCGGAAGATCTCTTCGGCCCGTGCGGTCGGCTCCATGCGATGACCGACGCGAATGAACAGCGGGTCATTGAACATCGTACGCAAGCGATTGAGCGCCGAACTGATGGTCGGCTGACCGAGAAACAGCTTCTTCGCCACCTTGGTGACGTTGCGCTCAAGCATCAACGTTTCAAACACCACCATCAGGTTGATGTCGGCCTTGCGTAGTTCGTTGCGATTCATCCATTGCCCCCGCGCCCATTCACTGTCGACAGTTTAGGGAGCTGCCGCAACCGGCGTCTATGTGAGTAAACAAATGTTTCAGGCATTTTTGCGTTTAATGCAAACGCGCTCACACGCTGGTCCTGCACTCAAAGCCATAAGATCGCCCGGATGAAACGAAGCTGCTCTGACTGAGCAGCTTCACCGCTTCAAGCCTAGATCTCATTGACCGGCGTCTGATCGCAAGTCCCCTTGATCAAGCTGATCGCATGCACGCAATCCGACCTGTTGACGTAAGCCTCGCCACTGGCAATCGTTTCATGATTCCCCGCCCGCAAACGCCACCGCCACTGACCTTTTCCAGTCATGACAGAGCCACGGGTTTGCCTGTAAATCTCAAAATACATTGATCGCTCCTTGCGATTGCTGGTTACGGCAGATCAGTGACCTGCGAAAACCAGAGTAGAGGAGGATTTACTGGTGCGGAGTGTTTGAATGTCAGGGGATATTTCGCAGGGAAAGCCCTGAATTACCGGAGGACCAATGAATTCGGGGACCGGTAAATCGAGTGACTTGGATAGGTAAGTTTTCCCGTGAAAAGGCATATTTTTCTTACGCGGGAACACTCTTGGGTCCGACACCAGAAACCCCGGACAAACAAAAAAGCCCCGTAACTTTTCAGCTACGGGGCTTTTTCTATGTAATGGCGGAGAGATAGGGATTCGAACCCTAGGTACCGGTGAAGGTACAACGGATTTCGAATCCGTCCCATTCGGCCACTCTGGCATCTCTCCAACGGCGCGCATCATAACAACACTTTTGCCGGAAGCGAACCCCCTGAGCAAAATATTTCTGTGCTATCAGATGCTTGCGTCGGTTAAAGCGGTACGCCCAGACGCTTGGCGACTTCTTCGTAGGCTTCGATGACGTCACCGAGGCCTTGGCGGAAGCGGTCTTTGTCCATCTTCTTCTTGGTGTCCTTGTCCCACAGGCGGCAGCCGTCAGGGCTGAACTCGTCGCCCAGGACGATGGAGCCGTCGCTGAATACGCCGAATTCCAGTTTGAAGTCGACCAGCAGCAGGCCGGCGTCGTCGAACAGTTTGCTCAGGACTTCGTTGACCTTGAGCGACAGTTCTTTCATGCGAACCAGTTGCTCGGCGGTGCCCCAACCGAACGCCACGACGTGGGATTCGTTGATGAACGGATCGCCCTTGGCGTCGTCCTTCAGGAACAGTTCGAAGGTGTAAGGGTTGAGCTTCAAGCCCTCTTCAACACCCAGACGCTTGACCAGGCTGCCGGCGGCGTAGTTACGCACGACGCACTCGACCGGGATCATGTCCAGCTTCTTCACCAGGCACTCGTTGTCGCCCAGCAGTTTGTCGAATTGGGTCGGTACGCCGGCCGCTTCGAGTTTCTGCATGATGAAGGCGTTGAACTTGTTGTTCACCATGCCTTTGCGGTCGAGCTGCTCAATGCGCTTGCCGTCGAACGCCGAGGTGTCGTTGCGAAACAGCAGGATCAAGCGGTCAGCGTCGTCGGTCTTGTAAACCGATTTGGCTTTGCCGCGGTAGAGTTCTTCACGTTTTTCCATGATGGGCTCCGCTTGCTAAGTAGATGGGCTAGGCGATGTGTCGCCAGTCGAGCCCTGAATCTTGATCGGCCAGTTGCAGCCAGTCCGGGTCGCACCCGAGGGTGTCGACAAAACATTGCCGGGCCAGCTGCGGCAGGTTGTTCTTGCTGCTCAGATGAGCCAGGACCAGGTGCTGCAGGTCTTTCCAGCCCAACTCGGACACCAGGAATGCCGCCTGGTGGTTGTTCAAATGTCCCAGTTCGCCGCCCACCCGCTGCTTGAGAAAGTACGGGTAGTGACCGCGAGCCAGCCTGTCACGGCAATGATTGGCCTCGATCATCAACGCATCGAGATCCCGATAGCCTTCCATCACCTTGTTGCAGTACGAGCCCAGGTCGGTCAACAGGCCGAAGCGCCGCTCACCGTCACTGAACACGTATTGCGTCGGCTCCTGCGCATCATGGGCCACGGCAATGACACTGATGCTCAAGTCGCCGATCTGCAGCTGCTCACCGCCCGCCAGGAAGCCTGCGGGTTCGATGGGTTTACGCATCCCGCGCAACGTCCCGCGACTGAGGTAGACAGGCAGATTGTAGCGCCGAGACAGCAAACCCACGCCATGCACGTGGTCGGCATGTTCGTGGGTCACGAGTATCGCGCTCAACTGCGCAGGGTTCACACCCAGGCGCAGCAGGCGTTTTTCGGTTTCCCGCAGGGAGAAACCACAATCCACCAGCACATACGTATCAGCGCTGGCTATCAGCGTGCCGTTCCCTTGGCTACCGCTGCCGAGAACGGCAAAACGCATGTGATCAGCCCAGATTGTCCTGAATCACGCTCAACACTTTGCGCGCCACGTCAGCAGGCGCCACGGTGTTGATGTTCTTCTCGACGGTGACCTGGACGCTTTCGCCCACCTTGCTCAGGCGAACCTGATAGCGTTCGGCGCGAGCTTCAACTTCTTCCTTGTTCGGCGCGCTGCCGAACAGGCTGCTGAAGAAGCCTGGCTTGTCGTCTTTCTTCTCGGCTTTTTCAGCCAGGTTGATGTAGTACAGGCCAAGGCTGCGGTTGATGTCCTCAACACGCCATTCGCCCTGCTCCAGCGCACGACCGACACTCGACCAGGCACGATCCAGGTCCGAGCCGACGTTCAGCACAGGGTTGCCGCTGCCGTCTTCGCTCAAGCTGACACGGCTTGGGGTGTCGAAATCACGGGACGCCAGCATGGAGACCGAACCGCCCTTCTCGGAGATGCGGCTCATGCTCGCGAGCATGTCATCGACCAGTGCTGCGTCCAGGCCAGTGTTGACCGAACGGTTGGTGAACGCGACGTCGGCCGTGCTGCCGGCAGGACGCTCGGCGCTGACCACGTAGACTTCGCTGGTGTTGCGCTGCACGCCCGGCTCGATGCGTACCCGCACGCGGGTTTCGCTGTCGGTTGCGACGCCGGCCGCGCTCAGGCGCTTGGCCATCGCTGCCGACAGTTCGTCGGAACGCTGCCAGGTAGTAGTGAATTCGCCGGTTTGCGGGCGCTGTTCGTCCAGGCGGAAACCGTTGTCCTGGTAGAACTGCACGGCCACAGGCCAGACTTCGGCCGGAGGGTTCTGCGCCAGGATCGAGCGCGTATCGCCGCTCTTCTGCAGGGAGTAGGCGCTGGCATCGGCAGCGGCCGACAACGGCTGCGGACGAGGAACGACGTATTCACCCTTGGCGGTGTCATCGGCCACGTTGCGCGGGATCGGCAACAGCGGATCCAGACGCTTGGCGGTGGTGACGTCCGAAGGCAGTTGCATCGGTGCAGTCTGTTGCGCTTCCAGGTAATCGCTACCACGGTCACGGAAATAACCTTCCGGGCCCCAGATCCATCCGCAGCCACTGGTGCTGGAGATAATCAAGGCAAGTGCGGAAAGTCCGGCCATTCGCTTCATGCGTTGTACTTCCTCAATTAAACCAGGACGCTGCACTGGCGCAGGGCCGTGCGAAGCGTTTCATGACAAGGTGCGCTCAGCCAGGTCAGCGGCAGGCGGATGCCTTCGTGCATCAGGCCCATTTCAACCAAAGCCCACTTCACCGGAATCGGGTTGGCTTCGATGAACAGGTCTTTGTGCAGCGGCATCAGTTTTTCGTTGATGGCACGAGCGGTCGCGGCGTCGCCCTTGAGAGCGGCCTCGCACAGATCGGCCATTTCGCGCGGAGCGACGTTGGCGGTGACGGAAATGTTGCCCTTGCCGCCGAGCAGGATGAGCTCGACCGCCGTCGGATCATCGCCGGAAAGAACGATGAAGTCCTTGCTTACGCCATCAATGATCGCCTTGGCACGCACCAGGTCGCCAGTGGCTTCCTTGATACCGATGATGTTCGGCACGGTGGACAGGCGGATCACGGTCTCGGCCTGCATGTCGCAGGAGGTGCGGCCAGGAACGTTATAGAGGATCTGAGGGATGTCGACGGATTCAGCGATGTGCTTGAAGTGCTGGTACAGGCCTTCCTGAGTCGGCTTGTTGTAATACGGCACCACCAGCAGGCAGGCGTCGGCGCCGGCCTCTTTGGCGTTACGGGTCAGCTCGACGGCTTCACGAGTCGAGTTGGCGCCGGTACCGGCGATCACCGGAATACGACCGTTGACCTGCTTGACCACGGCGCGGATCACTTCGATGTGTTCGTTCACATCAAGGGTGGCCGACTCACCTGTAGTGCCGACCGCCACGATGGCGTGGGTGCCGTTTTGCAGGTGAAAGTCCACCAGTTTGCTCAGGCTGTCCCAGTCGAGACGACCCTGTGCATCCATGGGTGTGACCAGTGCCACCATACTGCCCGCAATCATGCAACCGCTCCTGCCGGAAAAAGAGAGCCGTAATGGTACTGGCGCCAAGATGCTTGTACAAGCGAAGTACTGCGCTGCCGCCATTCCCCTTGGCGCTGCTTTTCGCTACCCTTCAGACTTTGATCGGTACTGACAAGCTCGTACGCCGGGTTTCTGCCTCCATTTTCGGCATCACAAGCCCCATTCCAGCGTTGCCACCTCTCGTTCCTGCCATACTGGAGCACGTTGCAACCTGCGCCTGAGGCTTTCTGAATTCGCATCCGCAGGCTCGCCCCGGTAAAACAAGCCGATAAAAGTACCGACCGCTCATCGCTTTAGGAATGCTGCATGTCCACCCCCACAGTTCGCGAACAATTCCTTGTCATCAGTGCCCTCGGCGCCAACCCCATGGAGCTGACTAACGTCCTGTGCCGCGCCAGCCATGAAAATCGCTGCGCCGTGGTTACTTCCCGCCTGACCCGTCATGGCGAGTGCAGTGCGCTGGTCCTCGAAATCTCCGGCAGCTGGGATGCCCTGGCGCGTTTGGAAGGCAGCCTGCCAGTGCTGGCCAAACGGCACGCGTTCACCGTCAACGTGGTGCGCAGCGCGGCGTTGGAGAACCGTCCCCAGGCTTTGCCTTATGTCGCCTATGTAAGCTCGGCCTATCGCTCGGACATCATCAACGAGCTGTGCCAGTTCTTCATGGACCATAACGTCGAGCTGGAAAACCTGACCTGCGACACCTATCAGGCTCCGCAAACCGGCGGCACCATGCTCAACGCCACGTTTACCGTGACCTTGCCTGCCGGCGTGCAAATCAGCTGGTTGCGCGATCAGTTCCTGGATTTCGCCGATGCGTTGAACCTGGACGCCCTGATCGAACCGTGGCGCCCACAGAACCCAATGTAAGGAAGCTTTTCATGGCCGTTGCACTCGACCAACCGGTTGCCGACTTCGAAGCACCCGCCACCAGCGGGCAGACCGTCAGCCTCGCGAGCCTCAAAGGCAAGCAAGTGGTGATCTACTTCTATCCGAAGGACAGCACGCCGGGTTGCACCACCCAGGGCCAGGGCTTTCGCGACCAATTGGACGCCTTTAAAGCGGCCAACACCGAAGTGTTTGGCGTTTCCCGCGACAGCCTGAAATCCCATGAAAACTTCAAGGCCAAGCAAGCGTTCACTTTCGAGCTGATCAGCGACAAGGAAGAGGCGCTTTGCCAGCTGTTCGACGTGATCAAGCTGAAAAAACTATACGGCAAGGAATACATGGGCGTGGATCGCAGCACGTTCCTGATCGACAAGGATGGCGTATTGCGTCAGGAATGGCGTGGCGTGAAGGTGCCGGGGCATGTCGATGCGGTACTGGCCGCGGCTCAGGCGCTGAACGAGGCCTGATCATCCAAAAAAAATCGCAGCCCTGAGCTGCGATTTTTTTATCAACACACTTTTAAAGCAACGGCGCCACCACTGGCTCCTTACGCGGCCACGCATCAAGCACCGCCTTGAACAGCGTCGCCAGGGGAATCGCAAAGAACACGCCCCAGAATCCCCACAGCCCGCCAAACAACAGCACCGCACAGATGATCGCCACCGGGTGCAGATTGACCGCCTCGGAGAACAGCAACGGCACCAGCACGTTGCCATCCAGTGTCTGGATGATCCCGTAAACCGCCATCAAATAAATGAACTGGTCGCTCCAGCCCCACTGGAACAGCGCAATCAGAAACACCGGCACCGTCACCACCACGGCGCCGACGTAGGGCACCACCACCGAAATCCCCACCAGCAACGCCAGCAGCGCCGCGTAGTTCAGCTCCAGGACGACGAACGCGATGTAGGTCACGCCGCCGCAAATGAAAATCTCGATGACCTTGCCACGAATGTAATTGGCAATCTGTCGGTTCATTTCATGGGCGACACGGGTGATCAGCGCTCGCTCACGGGGCAGGTAGCCGCGCACCCACTGGCCAATCATGGCCCGGTCCTTGAGGAAGAAGAACACCAGGATCGGCACCAGCACCAGATAGATCATGATGTTGACCAACAGCGGCAGACTCGACAGCGAGAAGGTCAGCGCCCATTGCCCGAACTTGCCGATCTCGCCCCGTGCCACCTCGATGGCTTGCAGCACCTGTTCATCGGACACCAGATGTGGATAGCGTTCCGGCAACAGCAACAACAGCGACTGCCACTTGGCGAGCATGCCGGGCAACTCGTTGAACAAGGTGATCAACTGATGCCAGAGCAGCGGCACCACGACCACGATGAATACCAGCAACACCCCCATGAACAGCGCAAAGACCAAACCCACCGCCACCCCGCCAGGCACGCGCAAGCGCTCGAGGGTCAGCACCAGGCCCTGCATCAGGTACGCCAGCACCATCCCGGCCAGCACCGGCGCCAGCATGCCGCCAAGCGTGAGCACGGCGGTGAACGCAAGAAACAGCAGGACTGCCAGAACCACGGCTTCTTCATCGGAGAAGTAGCGCTGAATCCAGTCGCGTAACACTTTGAACATCAATAATCCTTAAGAACAAATGCCGCAGGTTTCAGGCCTTTTTCAACCAGTAGCGGTACACGCCCGCCTCATCTTCTTCACGAAGCAGCGTATGACCGGCCAATCGGGCAAAGGTGCGAAAGTCACGCTGCGAACCCGCATCGGTGGCGATCACCTTGAGCACCGCACCGCTGGCCATTCGATTGAGCTCCATCTTGGCCTTGAGCAACGGCAACGGACAATTCAGGCCGCTGGCGTCCAGCTCAACGTCATGGGCTACAGCATCGATCATTGCATTACTCCGGGTCACGTAGTCGAGTTGCCTAGAATATCTGGTCGCAAGGCTGGTGTCCGGCTACAGTAAGGTCTTTGTCGACTAAGGCTTTGTGCATGACTTTTTTGCGCCCTACCCTGCTGACGCTCGCTTGCCTGCTCGCCTCACCGGGCTTCGCCGACGACCTGCCGTCACTCGGCGACGCCAGTTCTGCCATTGTCTCGCCACAGCAGGAATACCAGTTGGGTCGCGCCTGGCTCGCGCTGTTGCGCAGCCAGGTCTCGCAACTCAACGATCCGCAGCTCAAGGACTATGTCGAGTCCAGCGTTTACCGTTTGGTAGAGACCAGCCAGGTCAATGACCGGCGTCTTGAGTTCATCCTGATCAACAGCCCTCAGCTCAACGCCTTTGCGGCACCTGGCGGGATTGTCGGGGTCAACGGCGGCCTGTTTCTCAACGCCCAGACCGAAGGCGAATATGCCTCGGTACTGGCGCACGAATTGGCTCACTTGTCGCAACGGCACTTTGCCCGTGGCGTCGAAGCGCAACAGCGCATGCAAGTGCCGATGATGGCTGCATTGCTGGCCGGGATCGTGATTGCCGCGGCCGGTGCCGGTGATGCCGGGATCGCCGCCATTGCGGGTACGCAGGCGGCGGCAATTCAGGAGCAGCGGCGTTTCTCGCGCCAGAACGAACAGGAAGCCGACCGCATCGGCATCCTCAATCTGGAAAAGGCCGGTTACGATCCGCGCTCGATGCCCACCATGTTCGAACGCCTTGGGCGTCAGTATCGCTTCGACGCCAAGCCACCGGAATTCCTGCTGACTCACCCGGTCACCGAATCGCGAATCGCCGACACCCGCAACCGTGCCGAACAGGCTCCAAAAGGTGGTATTGAAGACACCGTGCGCTATCAACTGATTCGCGCACGGGTGCAGCTGATATACGAGGAAACTCCGGGCTTGGGCGCCAAGCGCTTCCGCGCGCAACTGGATGAAAACCCGAAGAGCGATGTCGCTCGCTACGGCCTGGCTATCGCCCAGATCAAGGGCGGCCAACTGAACGAAGCACGGGAAAATCTCAAGCTGCTGCTGGCCAAGTCGCCAAACGAGATCATCTACAACCTCGCTCAGATCGATCTGGACATCACCAACAACCGTCTGGCGGATGCGCAATCCCGGGTGGACCGGATGCTGACTCAGTACCCGGGCAACTATCCGCTGAACCAGGTGCGCGTCGACCTGTTGTTGAAACAGAACCGCGCCGCCGATGCGGAAAAAGCACTGGAAGGCCTGCTCAAATCGCGGCCGGACGATCCGGACGTGTGGTATCAGGTGGCCGAGACACGCGGCCTGTCGGGCAACATCATCGGTCTGCATCAGGCGCGCGCCGAGTATTTCGCTCTGGTCGGCGACTATCGTCAGGCGATCCAGCAACTGGATTTCGCCAAGCGCAAGGCTGGCAGCAACTTCCCGCTGTCGTCACGCATCGATGCCCGCCAGCGAGAGCTGATGGAGCAGGAACGCATGATCAAGGACATGATGGGGTAGTTTGTTTCAGGCATAAAAAAACCGCCTCTTTCGAGGCGGTTTTTTATTCAACCGACAACCGGATTATTCAGCCAGTTTGAAGGTGATGAAGCTGGCACGACCTTGACGCAACACACGCATCGACACCGAACGATTCTTCGGCAGCGCCTTGGCGATGTCGGTGAACTCCTTGGTGGACTCGATTGCCTGATTGTTCAGGTGAGTAATGACGTCACCTGGCTGCAAGCCGATCATCGAAGCAGGACCGTCCTGCACTTCCTTGATCACCACGCCGCCCTTGAGGTCGTAGGTTTTCTTCTGCTCAGCGGTCAACTCGACGACAGAAACACCCAGACGATTACTGCTGGTCTCGGCGCCCGACTTCGGCAAAGCATCGAGTTCTTTGTCCTCATCAGGGATCGCGCCAACCGTCAGCTCGACGTTTTTGCGCTTGCCTTCACGAATCACTTCCAGATTGGCCTTGGAGCCAGCTTTCAGCGCACCGACCAGATGTGGCAGATCGGCGGACATCACGATCGGTTGCCCGTTCATGCTCAGGATCACGTCGCCAACTTGCAGACCACCCTTGGCAGCCGGGCCGTCATCCTGGATCTGGGCGACCAGCGCACCAGCCGGTTTGTCCAGACCGAACGACTCGGCCAGATCCTTGTTCACTTCCTGAATCACGACACCCAACCAGCCACGGCTGACCTTGCCACCGCTTTTCAGCTGGTTGGAAACGTCCATGGCCACGTCGATAGGAATCGCGAACGACACCCCCATGAAGCCGCCGGAACGGGTGTAGATCTGCGAGTTGATCCCGACCACTTCGCCGTTCAGGTTGAACAACGGGCCACCCGAGTTACCCGGGTTGATCGGCACGTCGGTCTGGATGAACGGCACATAGTTTTCGTTCGGCAGGCTGCGACCGACGGCACTGACGATGCCTTGGGTCACGGTATGGTCAAAGCCGAACGGCGAACCGATTGCCACAACCCATTGGCCGGCCTTCAGATCCTGGGATTTACCGAGTTTCAAAACCGGCAGATCCTTGCCTTCGATTTTCAGCAATGCCACGTCGGAACGCGGATCGGTACCGACCAGCTTGGCCTTCATTTCGCTGCGGTCAGCGAGACGCACGAGAATTTCGTCGGCGTCGGCAATCACGTGGTTGTTGGTCAGGATGTAGCCGTCAGGCGAAATGATGAAACCCGAACCCAGGGACTGGGCTTCACGCTGACGATCACCGCGAGGCGAGCGCGGTTGTGGCGGCATGCCACGTTCGAAGAACTCGCGCAGCATCGGCGGCAAGCCTTCGAGGTCAGGCATCTGCTGGTTGACCTTGCGATCCGGCAGCTTCTGCGTGGTACTGATGTTCACCACCGCGGGCGAGGCCTGCTCGACCAGTTGCGTGAAATCAGGCAGTTCGACCGCTTGCGCAGTGACAGCCTGACCGAGCACCAGCACGGTGGCAAAAATGGAGAGATAAGACTTCAAGCGTGGTATCGACATACGGCTCCCGTTACGACGAGCATGGTTAAGCGATATGGATCAAGGAACACCGGGAAAGATACGCCGGTATTTTTGTTCCGGGAACAACAAACAAGGCCAGAGCCGAGGGGCTCTGACCTATAAAAAATTCTGGGGGTATTTGCAAACTGAAATGCTCACGAAACATTTCGATCTCAGCTTACTGTTTGGTGGAAGCGGCATCAGTACGCATGGATAACGCAATCCGTTCGGCAGTGCCTACCGGAATCTCGCCAACCACCGTCACCATGATCTCGCCTTGCGGTGTGGTCAAGCGCCGGGAAACCGCGACGGTCGGTCCCAACTGAGTTCGAGTGTCGGTGACTGTCGCCCCATTCAACGGCTCCAGGAACACCGAAAAACGCGCAAGGCCATCGTCATACATCAGGCTGTTGACCTGGGTTTTGGTGTCGGGATCCTTGCGTGCGGTGCTGCTGGTCAGCTCGAAGCCAGGCGGCAACCAGTCCGAATGCCAGACCTGAGCAGTCTTGATTGCAGAAGCCTTGTCACTGTCGAGATTGACGGCTTTGCAGTCAGCGCCTGGCTGCAAATCACTGTCGGAAGGGACATTGGCAGTATCCAGTTGCGTGAACTGGAACCGCTCCAGCAACTGCCCTTTGTCGTTCAGCAGCAACGATTTTAGCGGCAGGCCGGTTTCCTTATCCAGATGCAGTTCAAACCCGTAACGGTGTTGATCGCGAGGCGTCAGTGAAACGATCACTGCCGCACGCCCGGCCACACGCGACTTGCCAATGACGGCAAGGTCATACCAGTTCTTGAGCTTTTGGGGATCGAGTGCACGAGCTGCGGAGTTTGGCGAATCCCCCAGCCCTGCGATCAGGGTGCCGCTGACGCATTGAGTATGCCCATCAATGCGTACGACTTCCTGCGCTGAGCCGTCGAGCTGGAGCAGCCGCTCGCGGACTTTGCCATCCTGGACGCGGTGCCAGATGTTATGGGTAGAAAAACTACCGTTACGCTCGTAGACGAAAGTACCGTGAAAGCTTTGCTGTTGCTCGGCCTGACCAAGACGGGTCAACCAGTCCTGGGCTTCATCGGCGTGGGCTGGAACAACAAACCAGCCACTGAGCAAAAGCGAAAGTAGAGGTATGGCGCGCATGATCCTCCTTAGCGGTTTTCCAGGCTTGCTGCACGAGCGTAAGGCAGAGCGCTCTCAGTACCTTTCAATGCAGCCTGTTGAGCATGTTGGCGCAGGTAGCTCGGCAGACGCTGATCGTGCCAGCCTGGCTGACCTTGCAATACGCCGTTGGCCATAGGACCAGTGGCTTCCGAACTCTCATTGTAGCCTGCCAAAACAGCCGGGCCCTTGATTTGAGGTGCGGCCAGATTCTGTTGGCTGGATTGCTGAGCCAGTTCGACACCGGCGATCTCGTCCTGGTTGTACAGACGAACACCTGCCAGTACAGCGACGGTTACCGACGCGGCGACGGCCAGACGACCCAGGCTGCGCCATGGACCACGGGTGGCTTTTGCCGGTACGGCTTCGTCAGCCAAGGCTGCGGAAACGGCCGCGGCGATGTCCAGACGTGGAAGCAGCAGATCCTTGTGCATCACTGCCCGAGCGATCTGATAACGAGCCCAGGTTTCACGGGTTTCAACATCGTCGCAGGCACTGAGTACCCGACGCAATTCCAATTCGTCCGCTTCGTTATCCATCACTGCGGACAGCGATTCCTGCAGGGCTTCACGACTCATGGCGTTCCTCTCTTGGCTGTCGCCGCTGTCTTTAGTTTTCCTGCAACAACGGCTGCAGGGCTTTATCGATGGCCTCCCGGGCGCGGAAAATCCGGGAGCGCACGGTGCCCACCGGACATTGCATGACGCTCGCAATGTCCTCGTAACTCAGACCATCGAATTCACGTAAAGTTAAAGCCGTACGCAAATCTTCTGGAAGTTGCTGAATGGTTCGATGGACGGTGCCTTCGATCTCATCCCGCAGCAAAGCCCGCTCTGGCGACTCGAGATCCTTGAGGCCATGATCGCCATCGTAGAACTCTGCATCCTCGGAACTGACATCGCTATCCGGCGGCCGACGGCCGCGTGAAACCAGATAGTTTTTCGCCGTGTTAATGGCGATGCGGTAAAGCCACGTATAAAACGCGCTGTCTCCGCGAAAATTTCCAAGTGCACGGTACGCCTTAATAAAGGCTTCTTGTGCCACATCCTGGGCTTCATGGGTGTCGTGCACGAAACGCACGATCAACCCGAGAATTTTGTGCTGGTATTTCAGCACTAGCAGATCGAACGCGCGCTTGTCGCCGCGTTGAACGCGCTCGACCAGCTGCTGATCCTCTTCCTGGGTTAGCATGAACACTCCTCGATAAGCTCGGAGGAGGCTTGCATAACTAAACGACCGGACTTGCAAACATAGACTCGGGCTTTTCGCAAAAGTTCTCCCCCTCCAGGCAAGTTTCCTGCGGGCTCTGATTCGGCACGCACGAAAAGCGCAGCGCGAGATTCCCCGGCTGCGCGAATAATCTTGTCATCGGTTTCGCCGGCAAGGATCCAAAGCAGATCCTGCGCTGAAGCCGACACTGTCCCTTGAATCAGGCAACCGTCTATTGATCTTGGGCCTTTGGCAAAAGTTCCAAATATTTATAGCTGCCCGAAACCGACATTGTGCAACCGTGCAGTGAAAAAGACTGTTAAATCCACGATACAGTTCACTTGTCGCCGAATCGGCCGAAAAAACATCCGACGAAGCGTCAGGTCTTTTCCGTCACAGTAGTTTCACAATGCCATATGGGCTCGGCTATTGTGCCGCTCCACCCCTCTATATACTAGTGGGCTGTACGCAAACCTGACTCGCCTGTCCAGTTGTCCAGCGCCTCCCCCGAACCGGGTCGCTTTGAGCGGAATCCTGAAATGAGCCAACAGTTTCAACACGATGTTCTGGTAATTGGCAGCGGTGCTGCCGGCTTGAGCCTTGCGCTGACCTTGCCCGGTCATTTGCGTATCGCCGTACTGAGCAAAGGCGACCTCGCCAATGGCTCGACTTTCTGGGCCCAGGGCGGTGTCGCTGCCGTCCTGGATGACACCGATACTGTCGAATCCCACGTCGATGACACTCTCAATGCCGGCGGCGGCCTGTGCCATGAAGATGCCGTTCGCTTTACCGTCGAACACAGTAAAGAAGCGATTCAATGGCTGATCGACCAAGGCGTGCCGTTTACCCGCGATGAACAATCCAGCACCGAAGACGGTGGATTCGAGTTTCACCTGACCCGCGAAGGCGGCCACAGTCATCGCCGCATCATCCATGCCGCCGATGCCACAGGCGCGGCGATTTTCCGTACCTTGCTGGCCCAGGCCAAAGAACGGCCGAACATCGAGCTGCTGGAACAGCGGGTTGCTGTCGACCTGATCACCGAAAAGCGCCTCGGCCTGGAAGGCGATCGTTGCCTGGGTGCCTACGTACTCAACCGTGGCACCGGTGAAGTCGATACCTACGGCGCCCGCTTCGTGATCCTCGCCTCCGGCGGCGCCGCCAAGGTCTACCTCTATACCAGCAACCCGGATGGCGCCTGCGGTGATGGCATCGCCATGGCCTGGCGTTCGGGCTGTCGGGTGGCGAACCTGGAATTCAACCAGTTCCACCCCACCTGCCTGTATCACCCGCAAGCCAAGAGCTTCCTGATCACCGAAGCCCTGCGCGGCGAAGGTGCGCATTTGAAGTTGCCTAACGGCGAACGCTTCATGCAACGCTTCGACCCGCGGGCCGAACTCGCTCCGCGCGACATCGTCGCCCGGGCCATCGACCATGAGATGAAGCGCCTGGGCGTCGATTGCGTCTATCTGGACATCAGCCACAAGTCCGAAGACTTCATCAAGACGCACTTTCCGACGGTATACGAACGCTGCCTCGAATTTTCCATCGACATCACCAAGCAACCGATTCCGGTGGTTCCGGCCGCGCATTACACTTGCGGCGGCGTGATGGTTGACCAGCAAGGTCGCACCGATGTGCCGGGGCTTTATGCGATTGGCGAAACCAGCTTCACCGGCCTGCATGGCGCCAACCGCATGGCCAGCAACTCGTTGCTGGAGTGTTTCGTCTACGCGCGCTCGGCTGCCGCAGACATCGTTGAGCAATTGCCGCAGATTTCGGCGCCCATCGCCCTGCCCGCCTGGGATGCGAGCCAGGTAACCGATTCCGATGAAGACGTGATCATCGCGCACAACTGGGATGAATTGCGGCGATTCATGTGGGACTACGTCGGCATCGTGCGCACCAACAAGCGCCTGCAAAGGGCTCAGCACCGGGTGCGTCTGCTGCTGGATGAAATCGACGAGTTTTATAGCAACTACAAGGTCAGTCGCGATCTGATCGAACTGCGTAACCTGGCCCAGGTGGCCGAATTGATGATTTTGTCAGCCATGGAGCGCAAGGAGAGTCGCGGCCTGCATTACACCCTCGACTACCCGAACATGCTGCCAGTGGCGCTGGACACTATTCTGGTGCCGCCCACCTACGCCGACTGAACTTGAGCCGGACCCGCAGGCGTCGGTGCACATCCGCCGCCTGCGAATCCCGGGGCACGCAAATGGCCCGGACTCGCCGCTCTCCCCGCAGACGAAAACGCAACACCACCACCAACGGTAGCGCCAGGCTGTCCGGCCGCAGCTGTACCGCTTGCCATCCCGCCGCCTGACTCCATAACTCCCAGCCCTCGGCATTACGGCGCAAACCGCAGAACGCCTGTGGGTGCGTCAGCAAAATCTGCCGTGGCAGCGCCCAAACGCCGTGCAACAAGCAGCACGAAGCGCCGAGCAGACTGACCCAGAGCGGTATGTCGAGAAGGAACAGCGAACCCAGCGCGAACAGCTGAGCCAATAGATACACCGCCAGCAACTGCCGTGAGGCATGCCAGCGGCATTCGAACGAATTACTTGGGCTGGACACGATCCAGAATCATGCGAACCATGCGCTGAAGTTCCGGATCTTCCGATTCGTTGCGTTCCATGAACCAACCGAACATGTCCTGATCCTCGCATTCCAGCAGGCGGACGTACAACGCGCGATCCACCTCGTTCAGACCTGCGTAAACCTCTTTCACAAACGGCACCAGCAACACGTCAAGTTCAAGCATGCCGCGGCGGCTGTGCCAGTAGAGGCGATTCAGTTCAACATCTTCGACCATGGAGCGCTCCTCAAATAGGCCGCAAGTATACAGGCCCGCGTCTCGTCGAACAGTCGGCTTTGGTCGGTCACCGACGATCCTTTGTGAACTACCCATTTCGAAGGCGCCCCCTTATCATGTCCGCCAGACTCTTTATCCTGCGATGACCCATGGCCGATTCCGCTTTTTTCTGCACGCTGTCTCATGAAGGTGTTCTGGCGGTCCGCGGCGCGGACGCCAGCAAGTTCCTGCAAGGCCAATTGACCTGCAACCTCAATTACCTCAGCGACACCCAGGCCAGCCTCGGCGCGCGCTGCACGCAGAAAGGCCGGATGCAATCGAGCTTCCGCATCCTGCTTGAAGGTGACGGTGTGTTGCTGGCCATGGCCAGTGAGTTGCTGGAGCCACAACTGGCGGACCTGAAAAAGTACGCGGTTTTCTCCAAGTCCAAATTGACCGATGAAAGCGCTGCCTGGGTCCGCTTCGGTATCGAGCACGGCAATGCTGCGCTGAAGAGCCTCGGGCTTGACCTGCCGGCAGACACCGACAGCGTTGCGCGCCATGACGGTTTGATCGCCATCCGCGTTTCGCCAGATCGCGCCGAACTCTGGGTCGCCGTGGATCAAGCCGCCAGCATCAAGGGCAAGCTGTCGGCCCTGCTGGCCGAAGGCGATCTGAATCAGTGGCTGCTGGGCCAGATCCGCGCCGGGATCGGCCAGGTGATGCCGAACACCCGTGAGCTGTTCATCCCGCAGATGCTCAATTTGCAAGCCATCGGTGGCGTAAGCTTCAAAAAAGGCTGCTACACCGGCCAGGAAATCGTCGCGCGGATGCAGTACCTGGGCAAACTCAAGCGTCGCCTGTACCGCGTGCAACTGGATGCCAGCAAACTGCCTGAACCCGGCACCCAGCTGTTTTCCCCGAGTCATAACAGTGCAATCGGCGAAGTGGTGATGGCCGCCAACGCCGAAAATCACATTGAACTGTTGGCAGTGCTGCAAGCCGAAGCTGCGGAAGGTGGCGATATCCACGTGGGCGCCCTCGACGGCCCGGCGCTGCACTTGCTCGACCTGCCTTACCAACTGGACCGCGACCGCGAAATCCAGCGTTAACCGCAGTACTTTTTGCGACACCTAGAGAAACGAAATGAGTGAGCTGGCGGAAAAGGTCCAACAGGATTTGGTTGAGGCCATCGATAACGATGACCTGGTTCTGCCAACATTGCCGGAAGTGGCGTTGCAAATTCGCAAGGCCGCTGAAAACCCGGAAATCAGTATCAGCAGTTTGAGCAAAGTGATCGGTCGCGATACCGCGCTGTCGGCGCGCCTGATCAAAGTGGTCAATAGCCCCCTGCTGCGCGCGACTCAGGAAGTCACTGATTTGCACACGGCGATCACACGCCTGGGCATCAACTACAGCAGCAACCTGGCAATCGGTCTGGTCATGGAGCAGATTTTCCATGCCAGCTCCGAGGTGGTGGAACAGAAAATGCGCGAAGTCTGGCGCAAAAGCCTGGAAATCGCCGGTGTCAGTTATGCGCTGTGCCGCAGCTATACGCAGCTCAAGCCCGATCAGGCGGCCCTTGGCGGGCTAGTGCATCAGATCGGTGTGTTGCCGATCCTGACTTACGCCGAAGATCACTATGAACTGCTGTCCGACCCGGTCAGCCTCAATCATGTGATTGACCGCATTCATCCATTACTCGGCGACAAGCTGCTCAGGGTCTGGGAGTTTCCGGAGATGCTGGTACAGGTGCCGCTGCTCTATCAGAACTTCAAGCGACAATCGGCGCAGATCGACTATGTCGATCTGGTGCAGGTGGCGAGTCTGTATTGCCACAAGGACACCGACCATCCGATTTCGCGCATTGATCCTTTTAGCGTGCCGGCTTTCGTAAAACTCGGGATTGATCCGGACAACAAAGCGATGTGTGCGGATCTGGAAGAAACGCGGTCGATGTTTTACTGATCAGAAACCGCGTCGCCTTCATCGCCAGCAGGCTGGCTCCCACATTGGACCTTTGTTACACCACACATCCCTGTGGGAGCCAGCCTGCTGGCGATGGGGCCAGAACAGGCTCCCTCACTCCCCGGCAATAAAACTCACCCGCACTTTCAACCCCGCCTGCTCGCCATCGTGCAGGCTGATCTGCGCCAAATGCGCGCGGCAGATCTCGCCGACGATCGCCAAGCCCAACCCTGACCCCGCCACTTGCTGGTTGCGCCGGTAAAAGCGTTCGAATACTCGATCACGTTCTTCAAGGGGAATCCCGGGACCATCGTCTTCAACTTCCAATATTGCCGGGGCCGAGACCCGCAGAATGACGTTGCCGCCCGGCGGCGTATGGGCCAGCGCGTTGTCCACCAGATTGCTCAACAGCTCGTTCAGCAGCGTCGGTTCACCGCGCAGCCAGACCGGTTCGTCAGCCTCCAGTGCCAACGCCACACCACGTTTGTGGGCCAGCGGCGCCATGGCCATGCCCAGTTCACGGGCCAATTGACTCAGGTCCAGCAACTGCGCACCGCCCTCGGCAATCGCCCGAGCGCCGTTTTCGACCCGCGCCAGCGATAGCAACTGGTTAGCTAGATGAGTCAGGCGATCGGTGCCTTGAGCAGCAGTTTCCAGCGTGTTGCGCCAGGTTTCGGGTTCGCTCGCCCGCAAGCCCAGTTCCAGTCGTGCCTTGAGGGCCGCCAACGGGGTACGCAGTTCATGGGCAGCATCAGCGATGAACTGCGCCTGCCGCTCGAACTGCCCACGCAAGCGTTCGGTGAAGTGATTGAGCGCGCGCACCAGCGGCCACAACTCGCGCTGGACTTCCACCAACGGCAGCGGACGCAAATCGTCGGACTGCCGCTCTTCCACCGCCGTGCGCAAACGCTCAAGCGGACGCAGCGCTGCGCTGACAGCAAACCACACAATCATCAACGCACCGATCGCCAGCATACCCAGGCGCAGCAAGGTATCGGCCGCCAGGCTGCGAGCCATGCTGACCCGCGCCTCATCGGTCTCGGCTACGCGGATTTCCGCCATGCCGTTCATATTCGGTTCGCTGACCGCCTTGAGCAGGCTCACCACTCGGACATTCTGCCCTTGATACGTCGCATTGTAGAACCGCGCCAGCGCCGGATAGTTATCGGTGCGCGGCGTTCCCGGAGGTGGCGCCGGCAGATTTTCGTAGCCGGAAATCAGCTTCTGATTGATGTCATTGACCAGATAGAAAATCCGCCCGGCGCTGTCGTAGGCAAAGGTATCGAGCGCCACGTAAGGCACGTCGAGGCTGAGACTGCCGTCACGCTCGGAGAGGCCCGCGGCGATGGTCCGCGCCGAGGCCAGCAAGGTGCGGTCGTAGGCGGTATCCGCAGCTTCGCGACCGTTCCAGTACGCGCTCAGTCCACTGGCCAGCATCAACACCACCAGCAGCAGCGCCAGGTTCCAAAGCAACCGCCAGCGCAGGCTGCTCGGCTTATGCATCGCGGCTTTCCAGCAAGTAGCCGAGACCACGGAAGGTCACGATAGCGACCGGCTGGCCATCGAGTTTCTTGCGCAAACGGTGCACGTAGATTTCGATCGCATCGGGGCTGGCTTCTTCGTCGAGACCGAAAACCTGTGAGGCCAGTTGTTCCTTGCTCATCACCCGGCCGGGACGGGCGATCAGGGCTTCAAGCACTGCTTGTTCGCGAGAGGTCAGGGTCAGCAGTTCTTCACCGAGAGTGAAGCGCCGAGTGTCGAGGTCATAAGCCAACACTCCGCAACGCTGCAAGCGCTCACCACCCAACACGCTGCGACGCAGCAAGGCTTTGACCCGTGCTTCGAGTTCGGTGAGTTCGAAAGGCTTGGCCAGGTAATCGTCGGCGCCGAGGTTCAGGCCATGCACCCGATCCTTGACGTCGCTGCGGGCCGTCAGCATCAACACCGGCAAGTTCTTGCCGCGAGCGCGCAGTCGCGCGAGCACTTCAAAACCATCCATGCGCGGCAAGCCGACATCGAGAATCGCCATGGCGTATTCCTCGCTGCCGAGCGCCAGGTCGGCCGCCACGCCATCGTGCAGCACATCCACGGTCAAGCCGGTGCTCTTGAGCGCCTGGGCGACACTTTCGGCGAGCTGCAGATGGTCTTCGACGAGCAGGACACGCATGGATCTTTACCTCATTCAGGGATGGTCGACGCCATTCTTTGGCGCGGAGTTTACAGCTGCATCGGGCGCTGTGAAGCCTGAAAAATCGTGAAAGCCTTCTGAAAGGTTAGTGAAAGGTTGGGCCGTTAGAGTCTGGTTACGGAATGTTTCGACTGCCGACATTCCAGCCATTGTTTGCACTTGCTGTGAAATGTAGCTCCCGAAAAACGCCATGAAGCGTTTTCGCCAATAAGAACAATAACCGAGGTACTGCACCATGCTGTCGACACAGCTCCAGGCTTGCCCGCCCCAATTCTTCCTTAGCTCCCCATCGATTACGCTTGCCAGCGCCGAAGCCGGCTGCTCGTTGCTCGACCCCTGCGGGTCCGAACTCGCCTGCACCGCGCGAAATCGTCGCACCTGAATCATCTCGAAAAACAACAACTCCCGTGGAGACAAAAATGAATCGATCACTGCGCCGTTTCGCCCTCGCCGCCAGCTGCGTGCTGTTTGCCGGTCAACTCATGGCCGAACCCAAACGCCCGGAATGCATCGCCCCGGCCTCGCCGGGTGGTGGTTTCGACCTGACCTGCAAACTGGCGCAGAGCGCGCTGGTCAACGAAAAACTGCTGACCAAACCGATGCGCGTAACCTACATGCCCGGCGGTGTCGGCGCGGTGGCGTACAACGCGGTGGTCGCCCAGCGTCCGGCCGATGCCGGCACGCTGGTCGCCTGGTCCAGCGGTTCGCTGTTGAACCTGGCCCAAGGCAAATTCGGCCGTTTCGATGAAACCAACGTGCGCTGGCTCGCCGCCGTCGGCACCAGCTACGGCGCCATCGCAGTGAAAAGCGATTCGCCCTACAAGACCCTCGACGACCTCGTTCAGGCACTGAAGAAAGATCCGAGCAAAGTGGTCATCGGTTCCGGTGGCACCGTTGGCAGCCAGGACTGGATGCAAACTGCGCTGATCGCCAAGGCCGCCGGGATCAACCCGCGTGACCTGCGTTACGTCGCCCTCGAAGGTGGCGGTGAAATCGCCACTGCCCTGCTCGGCGGTCACATCCAGGTAGGCAGCACCGACATTTCCGACTCCATGCCGCACATCCAGAGCGGCGACATGCGCCTGCTCGCGGTGTTCTCCGACAAGCGTCTGGACGAGCCGGAAATGAAGGACATTCCAACCGCTCGCGAGCAAGGCTATGACATCGTCTGGCCGGTGGTTCGCGGTTTCTACCTGGGGCCAAAAGTCAGCGATGAAGACTACGCCTGGTGGAAAGACTCCTTCGACAAACTGCTGGCTTCACCCGAGTTCGCCAAGCTGCGCGACCAGCGTGAGTTGTTCCCGTTCGCCATGACCGGCCCGGAACTGGACACCTACGTGAAGAAGCAAGTCGCCGACTACAAAGTGCTGGCCAAAGAGTTCGGCCTGATCCAGTGATCGTCTCTGTCTAGCGGCCGCGGCTCCGTTTGGCGGAGCCGCGGCACAGGAGTTCCCCATGCTCTTACAACGCATTTTTGCTTCGGTGCTGTTGCTGGTCTGTCTCGGCCTCGCACTGATGGCATGGCCGTATCAAGCGGCTTTTTCCTACGAACCGGTAGGACCTCGGGCCTTTCCACTGCTGATGCTCGGCCTGATGGGGTCGGCCCTTTTGTACATGGTGTTTCGTCCCGCGCCGATCAAACACAGCGATGACGAGCCGCCACTCGACCGCGAAACCCTGACCAAGATCGGCATCTGCGTCGCACTGTTGCTGGTGTTCGCCGGCACTTTCGAACCCCTGGGCTTCATCGTCGCCAGCATCATCACCGGTGTTCCGATGGCACGCCTGTACGGCGGCCGTTGGGTGCCGAGCATCGTGATCATCAGCCTGATGGCTGTCGGTCTGTACTTGCTGTTCGACCGTTTGATGGACGTACCGCTGCCCCTCGGCCTGCTCAGCGTTCTGGAGAACTGATATGGATACTCTTGGCTATTTGGGTCAGGGCTTCGGCGTCGCGCTCAGCCCGTACAACCTGGTGACCGCCCTCTGCGGCACCCTGATCGGCACCGTCGTTGGCCTGTTGCCGGGCCTGGGTCCAATCAACGGCGTGGCATTGCTGATCCCGATCGCATTCGCCCTCGGCCTGCCACCGGAATCGGCACTGATCCTGCTGGCGGCGGTGTACCTGGGTTGCGAATACGGCGGCCGGATCAGCTCGATCCTGCTGAACATTCCGGGCGAAGCCTCCACCGTGATGACCACCCTCGACGGCTACCCGATGGCCCGCAAAGGCCTGGCCGGTGTCGCGCTGTCTCTGTCGGCGTGGAGCTCGTTCATCGGCGCGTTTATCGCCACTTGCGGCATGGTGCTGTTCGCCCCGCTGCTGGCGAAATGGGCGATTGCCTTCGGACCGGCGGAATACTTCGTGCTGATGGTGTTTGCGATCGTGTGTCTGGGCGGCATGGCCGGCGACCGACCGTTGAAGACCTTTATCGCAGCGCTGATCGGTCTGTTCCTGTCGACCGTCGGCATCGATGCCAACAGCGGCGTCTATCGCTTCACTGGCGATAACATTCACCTGACTGACGGCATCCAGTTCGTCGTGCTGGTGCTGGGCCTGTTCTCCATCAGCGAAATTCTCCTGCTGCTGGAAAAAACCCATCACGGCCAGGAAGCCGTAAAAGCCACCGGCCGGATGATGTTCAACTTCAAGGAAGCAGCATCGGTGTTCGTGGTGAACATTCGCTGTGGCGTATTGGGCTTCATCATGGGCGTGTTGCCGGGTGCCGGTGCGACGCTGGCCAGTGCCGTGGCCTACATGACCGAGAAGCGCATCGCCGGTGCCAGCGGCAAGTTCGGTGAAGGTGACGCTCGTGGCCTCGCGGCGCCGGAAACCGCCATCGGCGGCGCGGCCTGCGGTGCACTGGTGCCGATGCTGACCCTTGGCGTTCCAGGTTCGGGCACCACGGCGGTGATGATCGGCGCACTGTCGCTGTACAACATCACCCCGGGTCCGCTGTTGTTCCAACAGCAGCCCGATATCGTCTGGGGCCTGATCGCCTCGTTGTTCATCGCCAACGTGATGCTGGTGATCCTCAACATCCCGATGATCCGCATCTTCACCCGCATCCTTGCCGTGCCAAACTGGGCACTGGTGCCGGTGATCGCGATCATTACCGGGATCGGCGTCTACGCGGTGCACGCCACCACATTCGACCTGTTCCTGATGATCGGTATCGGTATCTTCGGCTACATTCTGCGCAAGCTGGACTTCCCGCTGTCGCCGCTGTTGCTGGGTTTCATCCTCGGAGGTTTGATGGAGCAGAACCTGCGCCGTGCCCTGTCGATTTCCAACGGTGCGCTGGAAATCCTCTGGTCGAGCCCGATCACTTTCGGTTGCTGGGTCCTCACGGCGATCATGCTGCTGATGCCGCTGATCCGCATCTGGCGCAAACGTTCGGCCGCGCAACGCGCTATCGCCGATGTCTGATCGGGTCCCCTTCAAAAACTGGTGGGGAACCCCGCTGGTCGGCCTGCTGGGCGGTTATCTCGCCAGCCAGGTCGGCTGGCCTTTGCCGTGGATGGTCGGCTCGTTGCTGGCGATCATCCTCGTGCGCTGCCTGACACCGTGGCAACTCGCGGAAATCCCTGGCGGCCGCAAGTGCGGCCAGTGGATCGTCGGCATCGGCATCGGCCTGCACTTCACCCCGGTGGTGATGGAACAGGTACTCAGTCATTTCGGTTTGATTTTCTTTGGTGCGTTGGTCACCAGCCTGTCGGCGGTCGTCGGCGTGTGGCTGATGCGGCGTACCGGTGAAGATCGGGCCACTGCGTTCTTCTCCAGCATGCCTGGTGGTTCCGGAGAAATGGTCAACCTCGGTGCGCGTAACGGCGCAGTGCTCAGCCGAGTAGCCGCAGGTCAGAGTTTGCGCGTGCTGGTGGTGGTTTTGTGTGTACCGGCAGCGTTCAAGTATCTGTTGGGTGACGGTGCACCGATTTCCCATGCCGGCAGCATCGATTGGCGCTGGCTGGCGATTTTGTTTCCCGCCGGCGCGCTGGTCGCCTGGATCTGGGAACGTCTGCGTCAACCCAACCCATGGCTGTTCGGACCCTTGCTGGTCAGTGCGGCGGTGAGCATCGGTTGGGATCTGCATATCGGATTGCCAAACGGTGGCAGCCAGATCGGCCAGTGGCTGATCGGCAGCGGCTTGGGCTGTCACTTCAACCGACAGTTTTTCCGTCGCGCACCATCGTTCATGGGCCGGACCTTGATTGGTACGGTGTTAACCATGTTGATCGCGACCGCAGCGGCGCTGGGCTTGAGTGCGCTGACCCATCTGGACCTGCGTTCACTGACGCTGGGCATGATGCCCGGCGGGATTGCGGAGATGAGCCTGACGGCGGAAACCCTGCAATTGTCGGTGCCGTTGGTGACGGCGATGCAGGTGATGCGGCTGTTGTTTGTGTTGTTTCTGGCGGAGCCGTTGTTCAAGTATTGGAACCGCGATCCGGATTCAGACTGATAGACCGAGTCGCCTTCATCGCGGGCAAGCCCGCTCCCACAGTGACTGGTGTCGTACACAAATTTTGTGTGCAACTCAGAACCCTGTGGGAGCGGGCTTGCCCGCGATGGGCGTGACTCGGTCTACTCGCTTAAACCGGCGGCAAGCGCCACTCAATCGGCGTCTCGCCATTCTGCTCCAGAAACTTGTTGGTCCGGCTGAAGTGCCCGCAACCCAGGAAGCCGCGATAGGCCGACAGCGGCGACGGGTGCACCGAGGTCAGCACCAGATGCTTGGTGGCATCGATCAGCTTCTGCTTGCTCTGCGCATGGGCGCCCCACAGCATGAACACCAGATGTGGCTGCTGCTGGCTGACCACTTCAATGATCCGGTCAGTGAAAAACTGCCAGCCCTTGTCTTTGTGCGCATTGGCGTTTGCGCGCTCGACGGTCATGGTGGTGTTGAGCATCAACACACCCTGCTCAGCCCAGCTCTGCAAGTAACCGTGGCTGGGGATGTCGATGTTCAGGTCCCGCTTCAATTCTTTGTAGATATTCACCAGCGACGGCGGCGCCGGTACGCCCGGTTGCACCGAGAAGCACAAGCCATGGGCCTGGCCCGGGCCGTGGTACGGGTCCTGTCCGAGGATCACGACTTTGACCTTGTCCAGTGGCGTGGAATTGAGTGCGTTGAAGATCATCGGGCCCGGTGGATAGATCTCCTTGCCGGCCGCCCGCTCCTGTTGCAGAAAGTTTCGCAACTCTGTCATGTAGGGCTGGTCGAATTCGGCACGCAGGGCCTCCTTCCAGCTCGGTTCGAGTTTGATACGGTCGTCAGCAGTCATGGTTACATCCGGCAAAAACAATGGGGCGAACCCTAGGAAAGCGCATCACGCTTGTCAATTGATCTGACACAGATCCGGCACTTTCCTACACAGCGATCATACTTAACCCTCAATTTCCCGATCGAGGTCACGATGAATCTGCACTTCGAAGAACTCACCGGCACCGACGGCGCCCGCATCGGCGTCGCCACGCTGGATGCCGAAAAATCGCTGAACGCGCTGTCCTTGCCCATGATCAACGCCTTGCGCGACCGACTGGATGCCTGGGCCAAAGAGCCGCAAATCGTTTGCGTGCTGCTGCGCGGCAACGGCGCCAAAGCCTTTTGCGCCGGTGGTGAAGTGCGCAGCCTGGTTGAGGCCTGTCGCGCCCATCCCGGCGAAGTGCCGCCGCTGGCCGCGCATTTCTTTTCCGCTGAATATCGCCTGGACTTCAGCCTGCACACCTATCCCAAACCGCTCATCTGTTGGGGGCACGGTTATGTGCTTGGTGGCGGCATGGGTCTTCTGCAAGGGGCAAACATCCGCATCGTCACGCCGAGCAGTCGGCTGGCCATGCCTGAGATCACCATCGGTCTGTACCCGGACGTCGGCGCCAGTTGGTTCCTGTCGCGCCTGCCCGGCAAGCTCGGATTGTTCCTCGGCCTGACCGGCGCCCACATGAATGCTCGCGATGCGATCGACCTGGACCTGGCCGACCGTTTCCTGCTCGATGAGCAACAGGAACAGCTGATCGAACGCCTGCTGCAATTGAATTGGCAGGAACAGACACCTATGCAGCTCAACAGTCTGCTCAAGGCCTTGCAACAGGAAGCCGTCGAACAGATGCCCGAGCCCCAGTGGCTGCCGCGACGTCAGCGCATTGATGAATTGCTGGATGTCAGTGACGTGCGTTGCGCATGGAAAGCCATTAGCCCATTGCGCGATGACACCGACCTGCTGCTCAGTCGCGCCGCCCGGACCATGAGTGAAGGCTCGCCGCTGACCGCTCATCTGGTCTGGGAACAGATCGCCCGCGCCCGGCACTCGTCGCTGGCCGAAGTCTTTCTGATGGAATACACGCTGAGCCTCAATTGCTGTCGTCATCCGGAATTCAGCGAAGGCGTGCGTGCGCGATTGATCGACAAGGATCAGAAGCCGCATTGGCACTGGCCGGACATCAACAATGTGCCGGATGCGGTGGTGGAGGCGCATTTCCACAAGGTGTGGGAAGGTCGACACCCGTTGGCGGATTTGTCGGAATATTGAATTCCGGGCATAAAAAAAGCGGCGATTGATGCGCCGCTTTTTTGTGGACGGTTAACGGTGACTGCCCCGGCCGTCGTGATCGCCGCGTCCGTTATGGTCGCCTCGACCGCCATGGTTGTTGTTGCGCCCGCCATTGCCACGGTAGTCATTGTTCCAGCCACCACGGTTGCGGCCGTCCCAGCCATGATTCTGGTGCGCCCGGTAGTCGGGTCGCGACTGGTAGTAACGGGGTGCCGATTGGTAATAGCGCGGCGCTGGTTGATAGACCCGCGGCTGGTGGTAGTAGCGCGGCGTTGGCTGGTAATAGCGCGCAGGTGGCGCGTAATAACGGGCTGGCGGTGAGTAGTAACCGCCATTGGAATAGTAGGAATTACCGCCAGCGTAATAAGCCGGCGCTGGTGAGGTGTAAACCTCGGAACTGTAGTAACTGACTCCTCCGTCGGAATAAGGCACGCATCCACCAAGGGACAAACCCGATACAGCAATCAGTAGAATGGTTCGCAGCTGTTTTAGACAGAGCATGGCGGCCTCCTGGACCGCGGGTGAGCCACACCAGCGACGCTGGCAGGCGACAGTCAATTATTCGGTGACTGTCGAAGGATCAGACATCGAATTCGGAATCTGGTGCGTTCCTGCAACAAGTTGAAACATCTCGCCGATGAAAGGTTTTTCATCTATTCATGCGCTGATTAATGGTGCCCGTGACGATATCCACCGCCGTAATAACGAGGCCCGAGGATCGTTCCGAGCATGATCAGCGGCTGATGACGCTACATCTCAGTGCACCGATGCACCATCTCAACGCAACCTCACGTTCGCCCTGCCCCCCGTGGATATTCAACACCCCCGCGCTAGACGCATTCCCCGGACTTGGCACGCCTCTCGCTTTAGCAATCCCGTGCAGGAGTCATCACAGGTTCGCGGCACCACAATTTGCAATGGCTGACTAGGGTTCCGGCTCGCAATCGCGAGTGACTGGTCCGAGAGTTGGCGACCTCCAGTTGAGGTTACACGGCGGGACAAAAGCCCGGGAGACAAGCCACCGTTCGCGGTGCCGCGTTGCCTCCTGCCCGCCCTTGATCAACTGGAGATTTCGAAATGTCCCGACTACGTTTCCCCGCCTTGCTCGCCGCCGCGTTTGCAGCGTTGCTCAGCACCCAGTCCCAGGCTGCACAGAAAGACCAATTCAGCGTCTGCTGGACGATCTACGCCGGCTGGATGCCGTGGGAATACGCCGGCAGCCAAGGCATCGTCGACAAATGGGCGAAGAAGTACGGCATCAAGATTGATGTGGTGCAGCTCAACGATTACGTCGAATCGATCAACCAATACACCGCCGGCCAGTTCGACGGCTGCACCATGACCAACATGGATGCGCTGACCATTCCGGCCGCAGGTGGCGTCGACAGCACCGCACTGATCGTCAGTGATTTCTCCAACGGCAACGACGGCATCGTGCTCAAGGGCGAAGGCAAGAAAGTCGCCGACCTCAAGGGCATGGACGTCAATCTGGTCGAGCTCTCGGTCTCTCACTATCTGCTGGCCAGGGCCCTGGATTCGGTGGACCTCACCGAGAAAGACCTGAAAGTGGTCAACACCTCCGACGCCGATATCTCGGCCGCCTTCAACACCGACCAAGTCAACGCCGTCACCACCTGGAACCCGATGCTCTCGGACATCAAGGCCAAGCCTGCGGTGACCGAAGTCTTCAACTCCAGCCAGATCCCCGGCGAAATCATGGACATGATGGTGGTCAACAGCGCCACCCTCAAAGACAACCCGGCCCTGGGCAAAGCGCTGACCGGCGCGTGGTTCGAAGTGGTCGAGTTGATGAACGCGAAAAACGCCGCCAGCAAAGCCGCACTCGAACACATGGCCAAAGCCTCGGGCACCGACCTTGCAGGTTTCCAGGCACAACTGGACACCACCAAGCTGTTCGCCACGCCGAAAGAAGCCCTGGCGTTTTCCACCAGCAAGCAACTGCCGGAAACCATGCGTAAGGTCGCCGAGTTCTCCTTCCAGCACGGCTTGCTGGGTGAAGGCGCCAAGGACACCAGCGCGGTCGGCATGGCCTTCGCCAACGGCGTGACCAGCGGCGACAAGGGCAACCTCAAGCTGCGCTTCGACCCGAGCTACGTACAAATGGCTGCCGACGCCAAGTTGTAAGAAGAGGACTTGGCCATGCGCCTGATCAATCGCCATCCGGATCGCCCGAGTCGCCTGTTGCTGGTGATCCTGCCGTTCGCCCTGGTGCTGTTCGCCTACTTCATGGGCTCGGCCGAGCGACTGGCGGACAACCCCAATGACAAGTTGCTGCCCAGCGCCGTGCAAATGACCGACGCGGTGAAACGCCTGGCATTTATGGCCGACGGCCGCACCGGTGAATACGTGCTGTGGCAAGACACCGCCTCCAGCCTGCGACGCCTGGCCATCGGCTTGGGCATCAGCGCGCTGGCCGGGCTGTGCCTGGGCATGGCGGCCGGCACCTTGCCGCTGTTCGGCGCGCCGTTATCGCCGTTGCTGACGGTGCTGTCGATGGTGCCGCCGCTGGCGATCCTGCCGATTCTGTTCATCGTGTTCGGGTTGGGCGAGTTGTCGAAAGTGATGCTGATCGTGATCGGTATCACCCCGGCGCTGGCCCGGGATCTGGAACAGCGCGCCCGGGAAATTCCCGTGGAACTGCTGATCAAGGCCCAGACCCTCGGCGCTTCCACCTGGACCTTGATGCTGCGCGTAGTGCTGCCGCAATTGCTGCCACGGCTGTTGATCTCGTTGCGCTTGATGCTCGGTTCAGCGTGGTTGTTCCTGATTGCCGCCGAAGCCATCGCCTCCACAGACGGCCTCGGCTATCGGATTTTCCTGGTGCGCCGCTACCTGGCGATGGACGTGATCCTGCCGTACGTGGTGTGGATCACCCTGCTCGCCTGGTTGATGGATTGGGGGCTCAAGCGCCTGACCCAGCGTGCTTTCCCTTGGTACGAAGGAGCGCGGGCATGAGCTTCATCACGGTGAAAAACGTTTGGCAGCAATACGCCGATCAGGTGGTGCTCGAAGGCCTGAACCTGAGCGTCAACGAGGGTGAATTCTGCACGTTGGTGGGCGCGTCCGGTTGCGGTAAATCGACCTTCCTGCGCCTGCTGCTCGGCCAGGAACAAGCCAGTCACGGCGAGATCCTGCTCGACGGCCAGCCGCTGGCCGGTGAGCCGGATGCCAGCCGTGGCGTGGTGTTCCAGCGCTACTCGGTGTTCCCGCATCTGAGCGTGCTGGACAACGTCGCCCTCGGCCTCGAACTGCCGCGTTCGCCGTTGGTTGGTCGTTTGTTCGGTAACGCGAAAAAAGACGCCCGCGAACAGGCCTCGGTGCTGCTGCACAAAGTCGGCCTCGGTCATTCGCTGGACAAGTACCCGGCGCAGCTTTCCGGTGGCATGCAACAACGGTTGGCTATCGCCCAGGCGCTGATCATGAAGCCTCGCGTGTTGCTGCTCGACGAACCGTTTGGCGCCCTCGATCCGGGCATCCGCAAAGACATGCACGCCTTGCTGCTGGAGCTGTGGCGCGAGACGCAACTGACGGTGTTCATGGTCACCCATGACCTGTCCGAAGGTTTCAGCCTCGGCACGCGTTTGCTGGTGTTCGACAAGGTCCGCCTCGATCCGCATGCACCCGGCCGCTATGGCGCGCGCATCACTTACGACATCCCTTTGAACAGCGACCGCCGTGCCACCCGTGCCGCCGTCGACGCCTTGCCGGTGCAACTGGCGGGCACGCTTCGTATCGCTTAGAGGAGTTTTGAAAATGACAGATTCGACTCAACTGTTCCCACCGTTCGCCGAAGAAATGCTCCCCGGCGGCGGCCATCGTTCCTTCGTCTTGAAGCGCGGCCAACTGCTGCGCCTGACCGACATTCGCGGTGGCGCCAACGTCAGCCTGACGCTGCTCAACGCCAATGAAAAAACCGAACGCCTGAACCTGCCCGACAGCCTCAAATGCCAACACACCGCCAAGCTCACCACCGGCCATTGCCTGTACTCGGACATGGGCCGTGTGCTGGCCGCGATCACCGCTGATACCTGCGGCTGGAGCGACAGCCTCGGCGGCGTGCTCTGCGCTGAAGAGGTCGCGGAAAAATACGGTGCCGGCCGCTATCAGGAACTGCGCAACGGCTTCTTCCGCAATGGCACCGACAACCTGTTGGTGGAGCTGGGCAAGTGGGGGTTGGGCCTGTCGGATTTGCTGATGACCCTCAACCTGTTCAGCCGCGTCAACGTCGATGATGCCGGTCGCTTCCACTTCGTCGAAGTCAATTCAAAGGCCGGCGACTACATCGAGTTGTACGCACCGATGGACACGCTGGTGGTGCTCACCGCCCTGCAACATCCGATGGACCCGTCGCCGGAATACGCACCAAAACCACTGAAGCTCAGCTGGATGAACGCCGACGCCAGCGTCGCCGAACACTGCCGCACGTCGCGCCCGGAAAACGAGCGCGGCTTCATCAACACCGACCGTTTGTTCGCCTGAGGATCGCTGCCATGTCACTCGCTATCGCTACCGCTCCACAGTCGCCCGAAACCGCCGTCTACCGCGCCACCATTCCCGCCGGCGAACCCTGGCTGATGGAGGTCAAGGCCGGCCAGACGTTGCGCATCCTCGATCTGGAAGGCAATCAGGCCGTCGACACGCTGTTCTACAGCGTCGCCAACCCGAAAGAACGCTACGACGTGCAACGCACTTTGCGCCGGCAGAACAGCGTGTACCTGAGCACCGGCAGCGTGCTGTATTCCAACCTCGGCAAACCGATGCTGACCATCGTCGCCGACACTTGCGGGCGTCACGACACCCTCGGTGGCGCCTGCGCGCAAGAGAGCAACACCGTGCGCTACGCCCTGGAAAAACGCTACATGCACAGTTGCCGCGACAACTACCTGCGTGCCTGCGTGCATGACGGGCGGTTGGGCAAAGGCGACATCGGGCCGAACATCAATTTCTTCATGAATGTGCCGGTCACCGCTGATGGTGGGCTGACCTTTGAAGACGGGATTTCCGCCCCGGGCAAGTACGTCGACCTGCGCGCCGAGATGGACGTGATCGTGCTGATCTCCAACTGCCCGCAACTGAACAACCCGTGCAATGCCTACAACCCGACGCCTGCGGAGCTGCTGGTATGGAACTGAAATATTCGCGGTTGCGGCGTTGGTTGTTTGCCTTGTGCCAGGCCCGTTCGGGGCAGTGCCTCAAGAAACAGGAACACCGCGGCTCAAATGTGGGAGCGGGCTTGCTCGCGAAAGCGGTGTATCAGAAACATCAACGTTGACTGACACGCCCTCTTCGCGAGCAAGCCCGCTCCCACAGGGGATCGGTGGTGTTCTGAACTGAACAGATTTTTCACCGGGGACGGCCCCGGTGCCTCAAGAAAAACTGCGGGACGGCCCGCATCCCCATCAGGGGTTATGCCATGTTTGAAAAAATCCTGATTGCCAACCGTGGCGCCATTGCCTGCCGCATCCTGCGCACCCTGCGTGAGCTCGAAGTACAGGGTGCTGCCGTCTACTCCGAAGCCGATGCCGCCAGCCTGCACATCTTGCAAGCCGACGAAGCCCACAGCCTCGGTGAAGGCGCAGCCGCCTGCACTTACCTGGCAGTCGATAAAATCCTCGCTATCGCTAAATCTACGGGCGCCACGGCGATCCATCCCGGCTACGGTTTTCTCTCGGAAAACGCCGCGTTCGCCGAAGCCTGCGAAGCCGCCGACATCGCCTTCATCGGCCCGACGCCAGAGCAACTGCGGGTGTTCGGTCTCAAGCACACCGCGCGCGCACTGGCCAAGGAACATGGCGTGCCGATGCTTGAAGGCACCGAGTTGCTCGACAGCCTCGACGCGGCACTGATCGCAGGTGAACAGGTCGGCTACCCGGTGATGCTCAAAAGCACCGCCGGCGGTGGCGGCATCGGCATGCGCGTGTGTCGCAGTGCGGCGGAGTTAAGCGAGTCCTTCGAAGCGGTCAAACGCCTGGGTCAGAACAACTTCAGCGACGCCGGGGTGTTCATCGAGAAGTACATCCAGCGTGCCCGGCATCTGGAAGTGCAGGTGTTCGGCGACGGTAACGGAGAGGTGATTGCCCTCGGCGTGCGCGATTGCTCGGTGCAACGTCGTAACCAGAAAGTCCTCGAAGAAACCCCGGCGCCGAACCTGCCCGACGGCATGGCCGAAGAGCTGTGTGCAGCGGCGATCAAACTGGCCAAAGCGGTGAGTTACCGCAGCGCCGGCACTGTGGAATTCGTGTTCGACAGCGAGGCCCAGCGTTTCTATTTTCTGGAAGTGAACACTCGGTTGCAGGTGGAGCACGGCGTCACCGAACAGGTGTGGGGCGTCGATCTGGTGCGCTGGATGGTGCAACTGGCAGCCGGTGATTTACCGCCGCTGGGTGAACTGATCAAGGGTTTGAAAGCCGACGGCCATGCGATTCAAGCACGGCTGTATGCGGAAGATCCGGGCCGGGATTTTCAGCCGAGCCCAGGCTTGTTGACTGCCGTGAATTTCCCTTCGGCCAACGGCAAACAACTGCGCATCGACACGTGGGTCGAGGCTGGCTGCGAGATTCCACCGTACTTCGACCCGATGATCGCCAAGGTCATCAGCTGGGCACCGACTCGCGAAGAGGCCCGCGCCGATTTGCATCAAGCCCTCGGCGAGAGTCAGCTGTATGGCGTGGAAACCAACCGCGATTATCTGCGGCAGATTTTGCTCGATGCGCCCTTCGCCAGCGGCCAACCGTGGACCCGCTGTTTGGAAGGGCTGGTGTATCAGGCCAATACGTTCGAGGTGATCAGCGCCGGCACCCAGACCAGCGTGCAGGACTATCCCGGTCGCCTCGGTTACTGGGCAGTCGGTGTGCCGCCGTCGGGTCCGATGGACAGTCGTGCGTTGCGACTGGGCAACCGTTTGCTGGGCAACGACGAAGGCGCGGCGGCGCTGGAAATCACCATGAGCGGGCCGTTGTTGCGCTTCAACTGCGACGCGGTGGTGGCGGTGACTGGGGCGGTGATTCCGTTGACGTTGAATGGTGAAAGCGTGCCGATGAACACTGCGCTGCTGATTGCGGCGGGGGCGACGTTGAGCCTCGGCACCATCGCTGGTGCCGGTGCCCGCAGCTATCTGTGCCTGCGCGGCGGCCTGCAAGTGCCGGACTATCTGGGCAGCAAAAGTACCTTCACGCTTGGTCAGTTTGGTGGTCATGGCGGTCGCGCGTTGCGGGCCGGCGACGTGTTGCATGTACCCGCCTTGCTTGACCGCAGCGCCGGTCAACAACTGGACGATGAGCAGGTCACTGAACTACCGGCAGTGCGGAAAATTCGAGTGATCTACGGCCCCCACGGTGCGCCGGAATACTTCACTGAAAACTACATCGGCACGTTCTTCGCCACGCAGTGGGAAGTGCATTTCAACTCCAGCCGCACCGGCGTACGCCTGATCGGGCCGAAGCCGGAATGGGTGCGTGCCGACGGTGGCGAGGCGGGTTTGCATCCGTCGAATATTCATGACAATCCGTATGCAATCGGCGCGGTGGATTTCACCGGTGACATGCCAGTGATCCTCGGCCCCGATGGCCCGAGCCTTGGCGGGTTCGTGTGCCCGGTGACGGTGATCGAGGCGGATCTTTGGCAGTTGGGGCAGTTGAAGGCTGGGGACAAGGTGCAGTTCTCCCCAGTTGACCTGAAGAGCGCCCGCACCCTCGCCTTGAAATGGGATCAATGTGGGAGCTGGCCTGCCAGCGATGAAGTTGATGCGGTGTCTGATCGGGCCCCATCGCTGGCAGGCCAGCTCCCACAGGGGATTGTTTCGCCTGTTGTGTTGGATATCGGCCAGAACGATACGCGGCTGGTGGCACGCCTTTCCGGCGACACGCACCTACTGCTGGAAATCGGTGCCCCAGAACTCGACCTCGTCCTGCGCTTCCGCGCCCACGCCCTCATGCAAGCCCTGGAAAGCAAAGACCTGCACGGCGTAATCGACCTCACACCCGGCATCCGCTCACTGCAAATCCACTACCAACCCGAGCAACTGCCACTCGCCGATCTGCTCGGCATCGTCGCCGGTGAATGGGACGCGGTGTGCGCCGCGAAGGACTTGCAGGTGCCGTCACGCATCGTGCATTTGCCGTTGTCCTGGGACGACCCGGCGTGTCAGTTGGCCATCGAAAAATACATGACCACCGTGCGCAAGGACGCGCCGTGGTGCCCGAGCAATCTGGAGTTCATCCGCCGCATCAACGACCTGCCGAATCTCGATGAGGTCCAGCGCACAGTATTCGACGCCAGTTATCTGGTGATGGGCCTGGGCGACGTTTACCTCGGTGCGCCGGTGGCCACCCCACTCGACCCGCGCCATCGCCTGGTGACCACAAAGTACAACCCGGCCCGCACCTGGACCGCGGAAAACTCGGTGGGCATCGGCGGTGCCTACATGTGCGTGTACGGCATGGAAGGTCCCGGTGGTTATCAGTTCGTCGGCCGCACCTTGCAGATGTGGAACCGCTACCGCGACGTCGCCGCGTTCGATGGCAAACCGTGGCTGCTGCGCTTTTTCGATCAGATCCGTTTCTATCCGGTCAGCGCTGATGAGCTGTTGCGAATCCGCCGGGATTTCCCCCTTGGGCGCTTCGACCTGAACATCGAACACAGTCAACTGAACCTGGCGGATTACCAGGCATTCCTGGCACAGGAAGCCGAGACCATCGGGGCGTTTCGCGAGCAACAACAAGCCGCGTTCAACGCCGAGCGCGAGCGCTGGATCGCCAGCGGCCAAGCGCATTTCGACAGTGAAGAACTGGCCCCGGAAGTGACCGAAGACGCACCGCTGGGCAACGGCCAACAGAGCGTCGACAGCCACATCGCCGGCAACCTCTGGCAGGTTCAGGTGGAGACCGGTAGCCGGGTCGAGGCTGGTGATGTGCTGGTGATCCTGGAGTCGATGAAGATGGAAATCCCCGTGCTCGCGCCGATGGCCGGCGTGGTCCGCGAGATTCGCGTGCAACCCGGTTCGGCCGTGCGCGCCGGACAGCGCGTCGTGGTGCTGGAACTCGACTGAACCCATTTTGAAAAGGACTCACGCCATGAACATCAATCTGCAACTCGACGCCCTGCGCAACGCTTACCGCGACGGCAGCACCACACCCCGGCAATTGCTGCTGAACCTGCGGGACAAAGCCGCCGCGCTGAACCCGGATTATCACTTGTTCATCCACTTGCTCAGCGTCGATGAACTTGAGCCATACCTCGCCGCCCTCGACGGTCGTGAAATCGACAGCCTGCCACTGTATGGCGTGCCGTTCGCGATCAAGGACAACATTGATCTGGCGGGCATTCCGACCACGGCGGCGTGCCCCGCGTTTGCTTATGTACCTGAACGCTCGGCGACCATCGTCGAGCAACTGCTGGCGTTGGGCGCGGTGCCGTTGGGCAAGACCAATCTCGATCAATTCGCCACTGGTCTCAACGGCACTCGTTCGCCGTATGGCGCGTGCCCGAACAGCGTGTTGCCGGAGTATCCATCGGGGGGCTCCAGCGCCGGTTCTTCATTGGCGGTGGCGCTCAGTGTCGCGAGTTTTTCGTTGGGCACCGACACCGCAGGCTCCGGACGCGTGCCGGCGGCGTTGAACAATCTGGTCGGAATGAAAGCCACCAAAGGTTTGATTTCCACTGCTGGAGTGGTGCCGGCCTGTCGCACGCTGGATTGCGTGACCACGTTTACAGCCACAGCTCGGGAAGCAAGTCAGTTACTGGCATTGACCGCCAGACTCGACCCACGGGACGCGTACAGCCGCAGCAATCCGCTGTGGAATGACGGCTCGGCGTTCGGCGCACCGCGTCCATTCCGCTTCGGCGTGCCCCGCGCACAAGACCTGGCGTTTTTCGGTTGCGCTGAAGGACCGCTGTTGTTCGGTGATGCGATCGATCAACTCAAGCGCTTGGGTGGCGAAGCAGTGGAACTGGACCTTACGCCCTTTCTTGAAGCGGCACGCCTGCTTTACGAAGGACCATGGGTGGCCGAGCGCTACAGCGTCGCTGGCGAACTGATGGAACAAAATCCCCAAGCCGTGCTGCCGGTGATCCGCGCCGTATTGGCCAAGGCACCGGCCGTCACCGGCGTGCAAACCTTCCGTGCCCAGTATCGGCTGCAAGCGTTGAAAGCCCTGTGCGACAAAGCTTTGGATGGACTCGATTGCGTGCTCACGCCGACCATTGGCCGCCCGGTCACCCTGGCAGAACTCGAAGCCGAACCGGTCCTGCGCAACTCCGAACTGGGCTATTACACCAACTTCATGAACCTGCTCGACTACACCGCCATCGCCGTGCCGAGCGGTTTCATGGGCAACGGTTTGCCGTGGGGCGTGACGCTGTTTGGACGTGCGTTCACCGATCAATATCTGTTGAGCGTGGCGGATGGTTTGCAGCGGCAACAAGGCTCGGCTACGCCAGCTCCGACCAACGTTGCCCGCAATGACCGTGCGCGGCTGGTGGTCTGCGGCGCGCACCTGGACGGCTTGGCGCTGAACTGGCAGCTCAAGCAGCGCGGCGCCCGATTGGTGGAAACGGCATTCAGCTCACCTGACTATCAACTCTACGCCCTGGCCGGTGGCCCACCGTTTCGTCCCGGTATGGTCCGGGTAAGGGACGGCGGCGTATCGATTGCCGTGGAAGTGTGGGAACTGCCGAGCAGTGAGTTGGGCTCGTTCCTGACCGGGATTCCGGCACCGCTGGGGTTGGGCAAGGTGCAACTGGCGGATGGCCGGTGGGAGAGCGGGTTTATCTGTGAGGCGTATGGGCTGGAGGGCGCCACCGACATCAGCCACCTCGGCGGATGGCGTGCCTACCTGAAAACCCTCGCCTGACAGTAATCCAAGGAGCTGCCGAAGGCTGCGATCTTTTGATTCTGTTTTTAAAGATCAAAAGATCGCAGCCTCCGGCAGCTCCACAAGGACGGGTGTAACCATTAAGGAATGTAGGAACAACCATTCGCGGCGCACATAGAGCAGTTATTTCCGGGCAGTGCCTTTAGAATGCATGCCATCGGATGACTGACAATGGAATTGCCATGCCGCTTCGCTCACCGCTGTATTCTCAACGTTCGTTGGTCCTTACGCTGGTCGCGTTGCTGGGCGCGGGTTTCCTCGCCACGTCATTCCTCAGTTATTACGCCTCGCGGGCGTCGATCCGCGACAACATCGTCAACACCGAGCTGCCGCTGACATCCGACACGGTCTATTCGGAAATCCAGAAAGACCTCGTCAGACCGATCCTGATTTCCTCGATGATGGCCCGCGACACCTTCATGCGCGACTGGGTGGTCAACGGTGAAAAAGATTCCGACCAGATGACCCGCTACCTCAACGAGGTCATGACCCACTACGGCGCCTACACTGCTTTCTTCGTCTCCAACACCAGCCTGACTTACTACCACGCCAAGGGTGTACTCAAGCAGGTCAAGGCCACGGAACCGCGGGATGCCTGGTACTTTCGTGTGCGCGACATGAAGGATCCCTACGAGATCAACGTCGACCCGGACCTCGCCAACAAGGACAACCTGACGGTCTTCATCAACTACAAAGTCCACGACTACAACGACCGTTTCATCGGTGCCGCAGGTGTCGGGCTGACGGTCGATGCGGTGATCAAACTGATCGACAAATACCAGCAGCGCTACCAGCGCAGCGTGTACTTCGTCGACACCTTCGGACGCCTGGTGCTCACCGGCGCCGAGGGCGGGCCGGATGGCGCGCGGGTCGGACAAACTCTCGGTGAAATCGACAGCCTGAAAAATCTGGTCAGCCAGTTGCCCAAACCCCACAGCGGCAGCTACGAATATTCCGGCGAGGGCCAGGGACATTTCCTCAACGTTCGGTTCATCCCCGAGCTGAACTGGTACCTGTTCGTCGACAAACGCGAAGACGGCGACCTCAGCGACATCCGCCGCTCGCTGTACCTCAATCTGCTGATCTGCCTGATCGTCACGCTGACCGTGCTGGCCCTGCTCAACCGGGTGATCAAGCGCTATCAGAACAAGATTCAGGCCCAGGCCACCCTCGACAGCCTGACGGAACTGCCCAACCGTCGCGGCTTCGACCTGCTGGCCGCGCAAGCGATGCACGAGGCTCAGCGCGAGCCGAAACCGCTGACGGCGTTGCTGCTGGATCTGGACCACTTCAAGGCCTTGAACGACACCTACGGTCACCTCGCGGGCGATCAAGTGCTGATCGGCTTCGCACGGGATCTGGAGAGCTGCCTGCGGCATTCCGACATCGTCTGTCGCTGGGGCGGTGAAGAATTCATCGTGTTGCTCAAGGACACCGACGGTGAGACCGGTCTGATGATCGCCGAGAAAATTCGTCAGCATGTGGAACAACAGCGATATGCCTACAACGGCAGCACCCTGCATCTGACAGTCAGCATCGGCCTGACCACCCTGCAAACCGACGATACCTTGCACACCCTACTGTCGCGGGCCGATCATGCGATGTACCGGGCCAAACAAAGTGGCCGCAACCGTACTTGTGTGGAAAAGCCTCACTCCAGTTATGAACCCGCCTGACCTCTGCCCCGCCTGCGGCGCACCCAACGACTGCGCCCTGGCCGACCCGCGAACCGCTGACCGGGCGTGCTGGTGCTACGGCGTCAGCATAGACCCGGCAGTACTTGAAGCGCTGCCCGCCGAACTGCGCAACGCCGCGTGCCTGTGCCCGCGCTGCGCCGAAGTCGAGGCGCAGTTGCAAGCAGCTGCGCGGCCGATCACGTAAGATGCGCGGCCCTTTTATCCACGACTTTTAACCATGCGCGTCGACCGTTTCCTCAGCAACCTGCCCCGCTTCAACCGTAAGCAGGTGCGCCTGTTGCTGGTTGAAAAGCGCGTCAGGATTGATGGAAAAATCGTCAGCGACCCTCACAGCGAAGTTCGCGAGTTCAGCCGCGTCGAGGTCGACGACGAAGTGCTGCAAGTCGGCAAACCGTTGCGCCACTTCATGCTGAACAAACCCGCCGGTTGTGTCAGTGCCACCAGCGATCCTCAACACCCGACCGTGCTTGACCTGATCCATGAATCGGACAAGGACGAACTGCACATCGCCGGGCGCCTGGATTTCAACACCACCGGCCTGATGCTGATCACCAACGACGGCAGCTGGTCACGCCGCCTGACCCAACCGCAGACCAAATTGCCGAAGATCTACTACGTTGAAACCGAGCAGGACATCGGCCCCGAATACGCGATCACCTTCAACGAAGGGCTGTACTTCGCGTTCGAAGACCTCACCACCCAACCGGCCGGGCTAGAGCTGCTCGGGCCGAAGTCGGCACGCCTGAGTATCGTCGAAGGCCGCTATCACCAGGTGAAGCGCATGTTCGGCCACTTCAACAACAAAGTGATGCGCCTGCACCGCGAACGCATGGGCCCCTTGGTGCTCGACGATGCGTTGAAACCGGGCGAATACCGCCCACTGACCGATGAAGAGATCGAATCGATCTAAGCAGCCTACCGCTGAGCAGAAGTTGTCGAACAATTTACCAAAGGCACTTGCGCAATGATGTGACCCCTGCTTGAATCAGGACGTCGGCCGAAATGTGACCGACGAGTCACAACATACTTCTAAGAAACTTTTTGCCGGTAGGAACCCTTGGGTTCCGGCCTCACCCGGCAGACTGCCCGCCAATAACAATACCCGTCGACCGGACTGCACTGGATCGACATGGGCCTCCAAATTCCAGGCATATGCCTACCTGTCACAAAGCTCGTGCAATCTCTTTTGCGCGCATACCCGCTTGCCAGGAGTCTTATGACATGAGGCCAGAAATCGCTGTGCTGGATATACAGGGTCAGTATCGGGTTTACACGGAGTTCTATCGCGCAGACGCCGCAGAGAAGACCATTATCTTGGTCAACGGCTCGATGGCCACGACTGCGTCGTTTGCACAAACCGTGAAAAACCTTCACCCGCAGTTCAACGTGGTTTGCTACGACCAGCCCTACGCGGGCAAGTCAAAAGCCCACAACCTGCATGAGAAAATGCTTACCAAGGAAATCGAAGGGCAGATCCTCCTGGAGCTTATCGACCACTTCGCCGCCGAACACGTGCTGTCGTTTTCCTGGGGTGGCGCCGCGACCATGGTCGCGCTGTCGCAACAGCCACGACGCATCGAAAAAGCCGTGATCAGCTCGTTCTCCCCGGAAATCAACTCGCACATGCTCGATTACCTTGAGCGCGGCGTCGATTACCTCGGCAGCCGGGACGGCGACCGGGTCGGCAACCTGGTGAACAGCACCATCGGCAAACACCTGCCAACGTTGTTCAAGCGCTTCAACTATCGGCACGTCAGTTCTTTGGCCGAGCATGAATACGGGCAGATGCACTTCCACATCAGCGACCTCCTGCACAGTGATCGCCAGTGCTTTTTCAAAGCCGCACAGAAAATCAACGTGCCGGTGCTGTTCATGAACGGCGAATGGGACGAATACACCGCCGCCGATGGCGCCCGGTTGTTCGCCAATCACGTGCAACAAGCCACCTTCACGACCTTGCAGGCCACCGGCCACTTTCTCGACATGGAACACAAAGCCGCCTGCCGAGACAGCCGCAACGCACTGATGGGGTTCCTGAAACCGGCACAGCACGAAAGCCGACCGCGTTACCACTACGTCCAGGACCACCATGCATTGTCCATCTGAAACAGCGTCATCGCGAGCAAGCTTCGCTCTACAGTGTTGAACGCATGCCTGTAGATGCGAGGCTCGCCCGCGACAGACCGTCATGCGGTCGTCGCCCCGTGTCATCTGCGCTAAAGCCGTCTGGTATAAAGAAAAACTTCATTTCCACGCGCACATCTGGTACAAAGTCACCGCTCTGAGCGGGTGTCGTATAATGGCATTACTCCAGCTTCCCAAGCTGATAACGAGGGTTCGATTCCCTTCACCCGCTCCAATCGAATTTTGGTCTCACGTTAAGAGGGTTTTGACGGGGGATGTAGAGACAGAAAAAACCGGCCTTGATGGCCGGTTTTTTTGTGTCTGGAATTCGGGGACGATTGCTCACGAAAAACCTCGCAATACACAAACCTAGGCAAACACATGCTGCCTATCAAGGCGTGCCCTCACCGTCTGCGGTGTTGTAGAAAAAGCAGGTCAGGCATGCACCTCACGATCAAGAACGTCAGCCACCCACTGGTTGATGCTCTTGTGGGCAAGCTGTGCTTTGACGGCGACTGTTGCATGTAGCGCAGGGGCGAGGCGTAGGCTGAGATTTCCAGAATACGGCTTCTGCGGTGCCCGGCCCAGTTTGGCGCATGTTTCCAGATAATCATTAACCGCCTCTTCAAACGCGGCTCGAAGCTCGCTGACAGATTCGCCATGAAACCCGACGACATCCTTGATACCCGCGATATGGCCGATAAACAGTCCGTCTTCATCGCTGTAGTCAATTCGGGCGGCGTAGCCTTGGTAATTCATGACGTTCACGGGGTAACTCCTGCTTGTTCAAGGAAAGGTCGCCGATGCATGAGCGGCAGCGATCAATTGCATCAGAGTGCAGATCTTCTAAATTAGGAAACTGTGGGGTTCTACTCGGCCTTCCGCTTCAATGTCGCGTTCTGCGATGGGAAGACCTGTCGGACGTCAAACTCTCATCAACGATCGTGCAGCCCGTTCTGCGTAGCACTATTTCCTATCTACCCCGCTTTGGATATCGGGCGACTCTCGCTTAGTTTGTGGGCAAACTCCGAGAGTTACGTATGAAAAAGCGTTAACTGTTTTTCGGCCAGCTGATCGTATTGTTCGCACTTTTCACCCCTGCCTGTGTTCAAGCACCTGAATGACGGGTTACGAATCCCTTATGAAAGTTTGCTTGCACGTGTTGCCTGACAGAGGATGCAGAATTCGAAACCGGTCCCAGGGGCCGGTTTTTTTGTCTGATTTTCGTGTGAGCGCACCCGCAGAAAAACCTCGCAATACACAAAACACGTAAGCCCAGCCTTGCACAAACCCATTCCCGCAACGCCCTCCTAGACTCGATTCCTATCGCTGCTTCACCGAACCAGGAAGGTTTGGTGGTTATAGTGTTGATTACAAAAAAACAGTAGGTATAGTAACCACAAGCACACCACAGGGAGGTGATGTGAATAGCCGATTTTTGATAAGCCAAATCGTTGCGGACGGTTGGTATCTGGTACGAAT
Organism: Pseudomonas sp. SDO5591_S426; assembly: GCF_054070755.1. NCBI lineage: Bacteria > Pseudomonadati > Pseudomonadota > Gammaproteobacteria > Pseudomonadales > Pseudomonadaceae > Pseudomonas > Pseudomonas sp. SDO5591_S426. The sequence continues at coordinate 50,521 of NZ_JBSVXD010000011.1, forward strand.
CAGAGGCAGTCATCACCACTTCAAGCACCCCACCAAGCCGGGGTTGGTGACCGTCCCTCATCCGAAGAAAGATCTGCTCAAGAAAACGGCCATCAGTATTTTGCAACAGGCGCTGCTCTAACGAGCGCTAGGCGCTGAGTCCTCGGAGGACAATGAACATGCTTTATCCAATTGCGATTTCAATGGGCGACGACGAGCACGCCTGGGGCGTTGAAGTCCCCGATATTCCGGGCTGCTTTTCCGCCGGGGAAGATCTGGATGACGCGATGGCGATGGCCCGCGAAGCCATTGAAGGCCATTTCGAAATTCTGGCAGAAGACGGTTCGCCCATTCCGCCCGCCACCAAAGTGACCTTGCACGCGGCTGATCCAAAATACGCGGGATGTGCGTGGGCGTTGGTGGACATTGACGTGACCAAATACCTGGGCAAAGCCCAGAAACTGAACATTACGCTGCCCGGCTACCTGCTCAACCGTATTGATGAATATGTACTGCACCATCCGGAGGAGAAAAGCCGTTCGGGCTTTCTGGCGTCGGCGGCACTCAAGGTGTTGCAGCAGGGCTGATGTGGTTGCTGCAGAAATAAATCAACCGGTCCTTGGTGGCCGGTTTTTTTATGGCCGGCATTTAGTGAATCGCTGGTTCCACCCCCGAACTTAGAGCGCTCAAACGAAGCCGCTTTTCAGAAAAAGCAACGTCCTACAATAGTCTGGGAAATGTCCGTACAATTGCGCATTGCTGTGCTTTTGCCACGAAGCCTATAGTCCTCCAACGCCCAAATGGCGTGTCGGGTTTGGCGACCTGAAGTGGAATACAAAAGCGCGCTGGCTTGCTTGCAGGCGTTTTTGCATCTGTAGAGTTGTCGTTTTTTGGCAGCTGTGCGCGGGAGACTTTCGGGTCTGCCGGCTTCCACTCCGGTTCGCCAACCTGCGTACAGTTGCCACCCTTTCGTTTGGCGACGATTGGCTGGTTGACCTCAACTTAGTGGAGCAATACGCATGAAAGAGTTCATGGCTTTAACCAGCAACGCCGACGATCTCCCCTCGTTTTACGTCAACACCACCCAACCGTTGCACTCACTGCTCAGCAGCGCCCGATACCGAATCGGTGCGGTGACGCAGGTTCTCGAAAACCTCGCGATGCGCGGTGAAATCAACACCGACTCGGTCATTCTCAGCGACTTCGCATTGTTGTGCTGCATCCCTCTGCGTGACGGCTGCGATGTGTTGGATGTCATCGCTCGGCGCATGGATGCAGAAACGTCCTGACGATTATTCGGACGCCTTTCAAGGCGCTCGTATATTTTTCGTATTGATCTTCGTGCACCAGTAAAGAATCCGTAGCAAGGCGTTGAGCCCGCAGAAAGATCACTTATTCTCCCGGCTCACCTTTCGCTAAGAGATCAACATGGCCAGTTCAGAGTTGGGGATCATGATCATTTCAATGATCGGGTTGTTCGGCTTTGCCTCGTTTGCATTTGAATACTTGAGCGCCCGCCGCTCGAAAAAGAACAAACTGCCGTAATGATTCGGGCGGTCAAGAAAAGGGACAGATGACTCTCAAGGCCATCTGTCCCTTTTTTACATCAGCGCGTTGCCACCAAAAACAAACGTGGGAACGGCAGCAGCACCGAACCATCGCTGAGCGCCGGATAAGCCTTTTCGATAGCCGCCTGATACTGCTTCAGATACTGCGCGCGTTCAGCCTCATTCAGCGGTTCGAGAAACGGTCGCAAACCGCTGCCCTTGAACCACTCGACTACGCCCGAGGCACCGCCCGCCAGCGGATGATGATAAGTAGTGCGCCACACATCGACGCGGGAGCAGCAGGCTTTCAGTATCGAGTAGTAGCCGCTGGCACTTTCCATGTCAGTTCGCTGGCCAGCGGCGCCCGCCAGTTTGCCTGCCCACGGTCCATCAGCGGCGACTTCGCGCATCAAGCGATGTGAAGGTTCGTTGAGATTGTCCGGCATCTGAATTGCCAGGCTGCCACCGGGCGCAAGTTTGTTCACCAGCGAAGGCAGCAACGTGGCGTGATCAGGCACCCACTGCAATACCGCGTTGGCGAAAATCACATCGAACGGACCGTTGTCCTTCCAGGTGTCGATATCCGCGATATCAAACTGCACATTCGGCAGGCGCTTGCGTGCGGCCTCGATCATGTCGGTCGAACTGTCCAACCCGCGCACCGTAGCACCGGAAAAACGCTCCACCAGCAATTCGGTGGAATTACCCGGACCACAACCGATATCGACGGCCGAGCGCACGTCCCCGGCGGGAATCGCCGCCAGCAGGTCACGGGCTGGACGGGTGCGTTCATCTTCAAAAGCGACGTATTGTTTGGCGGACCAACTCATTGCGTTCTCCTGTCGGTGTGTTGTCCTCGGGTCGCTACGATACCGCGTTGAACATCATCAAAGGTTTCAGAAAACCGGTTGTTCAGTCATATCGAATTTTCGCCTTGCCGCCACTGTCTGAAATTCAAGCGCCCTCTCATAAGGAACACGGCCATGAAATTCGCAAAAGTCGCGCAGAAACTCGCCCTGTGGGCCGGCAGCCCCACCACCTTCATGGGCGCGATCATTCTGATTTTCTTGTGGGCGGTGAGTGGGCCGTTTTTTGGTTACAACGACACTTGGCAGCTGGTCATCAATACCTCGACCACCATCATCACATTCCTGATGGTGTTCCTGATCCAGAACACGCAGAACCGCGACACGGACATTTTGCATTTGAAGGTTGATGAGTTGTTGCGGGTGACGAAGGAAGCGCAGAACGCGATGCTCGGGCTTGAGGCGTTGGACCTCAAGGAGCTGGAGGCACTGAGAAAGCAGTATCGAACTCTTGGCGAGGGCCAGACCGTTTCCCTGGACGGCACCGTCGTCCAGGAAAATGGCAAGCAAGATCTGAATAAATGCTGATCAGCGGCTAGCGACTGGCCTGCAGCGCCCTGGCCATCTGCAGATGATTTTGCAGTTTGGGCAGGGTTTCTTCGGCGAACGCTTTGATTTGCGGCACGTCGGTGGTTTGTGCCGTTTGCTCAAGCTGCTCGATGGCTTCCTGAGTGTTTTTCACCTGGCTCGCCGCATAGGCTTCGTCGAACGTCGTGCCTTCCATAACTTCTGGCATCAAGGTCTTGGCCTTTTCCACCACTTCCTCACGCGGCGCCACCGGCAGATCCAGTTGCTTGGCGATTTTCGCCAGGTGCTGGTTGGCGGTGGTGCGGTCGTTGATTACGACGATGGTGTAATCCTTGACCTCTTTGGATTCGGACTTCTGATGCGCCAGGCGACTGGCTTCGATTTCGGCCACCCCTTTGGCCGACGCATCGTTGATGAATTCGGTGGGTGTCTGGGCGAAGGCACTGTTGGCAATCAGTCCCAGTAACACGGCAAAACCGCTGTTGCGTAATCGGGTGGCCATGCGGTTCATGGTCGCGCCCTCCTCTTCAAATTCAAACGGGAGCTTTCGCCCCCGCTTCTCAATCAAAACTACCTTCATCCATCACTTCGATTTCTGTGCGGGCTTGCGGCCCATATCGGGTTTAGGCTCTTTATCGACAGTCGTGGTGGTGGTTTTCCCACCTTTGCGACCGGCTTCAGACGCCTTCGTTCGATCGTTGGCGAAGTTTCCCGAGTTCGAGTTTCTTGAGTTAGGCATGATTCTCTACCTCTTGGTAATGATCGCGGCGAGCTTGAGCCCGCATAGAATCTGAATTTTCGCGCACCAAAAGGTTTAGAAAACCTGAAATCGCCACGACGAACGGTGGCGATTTTTTCAGACGAGCCGCAGGTGATGCTCACGCTTGGCGGTGTACATCGCTTCGTCGGCGTGACGGAACAGCTGTTTTTCTTCCGTGCCGTGTTCGGGGTATTGGGCCACGCCGATGCTTGGCTGGATATGCAGGCTGTGACCATCCAGGCGCAGCGGTGCGGCCAGCACCTGGCGGATTTTGCCGGCCACGCAGTCGGCATCGCCTGAGGCATGGATGCTGTGCAACAACACCACAAACTCGTCACCGCCAATGCGCGCCACGGTGTCGGTTTCGCGCACGCAGCCCTTGAGCCGATTGGCCACGGTTTGCAGCAACATGTCGCCCACCGCATGGCCGTGGGTGTCGTTGACTTGCTTGAAGCGGTCGAGATCGACATACAGCAGCGCCATGCGTCCGCAATCTGCGCGGGCCGCATCTATGGCTATCTTCAGCCGGTCACGCAGCAATTCGCGGTTAGGCAATTGGGTCAACTGGTCGTACTGGGCCATGCGTTGCAGTCGCGCGTGCAATTGTTTGCGCTCGATCGCCGTCGCAACCTGGGCGCAGACGTACTGCAACAGCTCTTTATCCTGTTCGGTGTAGCGCTCACCACCCGGAATGCTTTTGACGATCAGTGCGCCGATGGTGCCGTTTTGCGAATTCAGCGGCACGCCGAGCCAGCAAGGCGAGTTCTGCCCGGTCACCAGCACTTCGAAGCCCTCGGGTGGATTTTCCTGGTCCGGGGTCAGTAGGATCGGCAGGCCGGTACGGATGACCTCAGCGCACAGTCGCCCGGTGATCGTGCCTGGCTGTTCGGGTTCTGGCTCGTGGTCGTCGACGTGATAGGGGAAATTCAGCTGCGCGCAGTGTTCGTCATACAACGCCACGGAAAAATTCAGCGCCGGCAACCACTCGCCGATGATCAGGTGGATGCGTTTGAACAGCGCCAGCAAATCCTCCGCCGCATGCGCCGCTTCGGAAATCGCATACAACGCCGCTTGCCGGGACTCGGCCTGCTTGCGCTCGGTGATGTCGCGGGCGACGGCGATGCGTAGCTGATCGACCTCAGACCAGCGCGCTGACCAGAGAATGTGCACCACCTGGCCATCCTTGCGCAGGTAGCGGTTCTCGAAATTGAGTTTGGGCTCACCGCCCATGATCTCGCGTGCGGCATCGAGGGTGCGCTGGCGATCGGCCGGGTGCACCAGATCGATCATTTGCTGGCCGATCAATTCGTCAGGGCTGTAGCCGAAAATGCGCTCACAGGCTGCGCTGACAAAAACGAAGCGACCTTGTTTGTCGACCGCGCAAACGGCGTCCAGCAAGAGGTCGATGTAGCTCGCCAACGGAGCGGAATTTCTGGTGGTCATGGTGCCGAGCGAATGTCCGAACAATGCAGCAAACAAAAAACCATCCCTGACCAATAACACGTGTGCAACTGATGCAGCCCTGCGATCAGCGTCAAGCCTTGTTCGTCACCAGCCCCGGCAGCGCATGGGCCAAAGCATTGATGGCGAAACCGATGAACATCACCCCGCACAACCGGGTAATCGCCAGTTCGTGGCGTTGGTACAAGGTGCGCACCCGGCGCGCCCCGACAATGCCGATGAGGATAGCGTAGGCGAAAAGGCCACCGACGAAGCTCAGGAAGATCAGCCATGGCAGCATCGACCAGGTCAGCAATTCGGCGCGGCTCGACAACAATGCCGTGAACGTGGCCACGGCCACCGGGTACGCCTTGGGATTGGTCAAGCCGAACAGAATGCCGTGCCAAAACGGCTGACGCGCCGGACCTTGCGGCGCCTCGGCAGCGTTGCGACGCGCCCGCACTGCGCGCCAGCCGAGCCAGAACAGATAGAGCCCGCTCAGCACGCCCAGCACGTCAAACGCGGTGCTGCCGATTTCCCGCGCACCGACAATCGCCACCAGCGCGGTGCTGCACCAGATCACATCGCCCAGCAAATGCCCACAAAGAAACCCCGCCCCCGCCCGTCGCCCATGCGCCGCACCAATGCCAAACACGGCCAGCACGCCCGGTCCCGGGGTGATGCCATAGATGAATCCCGAAGCGAGCACGGCCATCAGCAGCGAGGGGGTCATGGGAAGTCCTTTTGAACTGTTTGGTGAATGGTCGCCAGTCTATATCAGGTCTTTGGTTGCCGACTGACTGATCGTCGAAGAACTTCATCCCCGCCATACATCGCAAGCTTTGATAGAACTCCATGTTGTGGTTCAGGTTGGTGAATGCGTATGGTTGAGACCCGTTAGCAATTTGATTACCTCAAGGGTATGTTCTGAGCCGACCACGTACTGAGTGCAAACCAAATGGAAAGCTCTAAAACCAAAGATCTCAACGATCTGTTTCCTACATCTGGCATACGGTGCGGCCCCTCAGGTCAGGAGGCGTTGCTAATCGATGAAATCCAGAAAGCATTGAGTGAGGCGAATAATGGTGACTTCGCAAGCACTGATGAAGTGAGAGCGGTCGTGAACAAGTGGATTACCAATATCAGTTAACTTGCGCGATCCCCTCGGCAATCCGCTCATTCAACCAATTCAACGCCTGATCCCCGCCCCGCCGCTTGTGCCACACCAATACAAAGGTAAACGACGGAATTTCAAACGGCGGCGGTACGACGACCAACGTTGACGTGTCGATGTCGCGCAATGTGCGGGAGGCGACGGTGAGGATCAGGTCGGTGCCGCTGATGAATTCCGGGGCGACGCGCCAGTGCGGCAGGCTGACGGCGACGCGGCGGCGTTCGCGCAGGCTGGTCAGGGCGCGCTCGATTTCCGGGGTGCCGCTGCCGCGCATTTCCAGCAGGACGTGGGGGCGACTCAAATAAGTCGGCAGATCGAGGATGCCGTTTGCGGGCAGGCTGTTGCGATCCACAAGGCAGGCATAGTGCTCTTCGAACAGTGGGGTGCTGCGTAATTCGTTGGGGATTTCTGGAAATACGGCGGCGGCGATGTCGATATCACCGTTGAGTACGCCGTCGAGCATGCCTTCGCGGCTGGCGTGGCTGATTTGCAGGTCGATGCCGGGGGCTTCGCGGCGCAGCGTGCGGATCAGTCCCGGCAAGACCATGGCGGCGCCGTAATCGGACATCGCCAGGCGAAAGGTGCGCTTGGCGGTGGCCGGATCGAAGGCGTTGGGCGCCAGCAGCGATTGCACCTGGGCCAGGGCTTCGGCCAGAGGCGCCATCAGTTCCAGCGCTCGCGACGTCGGCACAAGGCTGGCACCGGAGCGCACCAGCAGCGGATCACCCAGCAAATCGCGCAACCGCGCCAACGCATGGCTGACCGCCGGTTGACTCAGGTGCAAACGTTCACCGGCACGGGTGACGTGTTGCTCGCTGAGCAAGGCGTCGAGGATCACCAGCAGGTTGAGGTCGATGCGGCGCAGATCATTCATCTGATGCATGTTCTGAATAGCAAAACGGAATTTAAATCTGCGCGACGAATACTCTAGAGTCCAGCAAAACCTGTTGGAGAAATGATCATGAGTACGTTGCATTGGGCCGGCCTGTTGCTGCTGGCCGCGTTCGCCGGGGCGGTGGTGCCGTTTCAGAGTGCGATCAACGTCAATCTCGGGCGCGGCTTGGGTCATCCGTTGTGGGCGACATTGGCATCGTTGGTCGTGAGTATTCTGGTGTTGTTGCCGATCATGCTGGCGCTGCGTTTGCCGCTGCCTTCGCTGGCGTTTATCAGTAAGGCGCCATTGTGGATGTGGGCGGGTGGCGCGTTTGGGGTGTGTTTTATTTCGCTCGCGCTGGTGTTGTTGCCCAAGCTCGGCGCTTCGGGGTTCATGGCTTTGGCGCTGGCGGGGCAAGTGGTGGCGTCGCTGTTGCTCGATCACTTTGGCTGGTTTGGGCTGGTGGAGCGGCAGGTGACATTGCCCAAGCTGTTTGGGGCGGTGTTGTTGATTGGCGGGGTGGTGTTGATTCAGTTTGGTGGGGCGGCGGGGAAAGCAGTGGTAGCGACTTCTTGAAGATCAAAGGATCGCAGGCTGCGCCAGCTCCTACAGGGATGCGTGGTCCCTGTAGGCGCTGGCGTAACTTGCGAACTTTTAGAACTTGTCGAGGGTGCGCAACTTCTGCGGCAGTCCCCACATCAAAAGCGCCACGGCGATCAGCGCGCAGACACCAATGACATACAGCGCCGGAGTTGTGCTGCCGGTCAGATCCTTGATCCGGCCGACCATGACCGGGCTGACGATGCCGCCGAACTGGCCCAGGGTGTTGATCACCGCAATCCCGCCCGCGGCCCCCGCGCCGGCACCGGCCAGCAGTTTCGGCGGCAGGGTCCAGAAGCTCGGGATGGAGGCGATGATCCCGGCGCCGAGCAGGCCCAGCGCGACAATCAGGAACGTCGTGTGGTTGGCGAAGATCCCCGCGCAGAAGAAGCCGATGGCCCCCACGGCGACCAGTCCGGCGACAAACTTGCGGCGTTCGCCGGAAGCATCGGACAGGCGCCCGATCACCACCATGCTGATGGCGCCGCATATGTACGGAATGGCAGTCAGCAGACCGATCATCACCGGGCTCTCGGTGCCCGCGCTGCGAATCAGTTGCGGCGCCCAGAAGTTCAAGCCGTAAGACGCCACCTGAATCAGGAAGTAGATCAGGCCGAGGGTCAGGAAGCCCGGAATCCGCAGCGCCGCGAGCAGCGAGCCGCCGCTCTTGTGTGGTTCATGGTGAGCGATGCGGCTGGCCAGCAGCGTTTTCTCCGACGGCGTCAGCCAATGGGCGTCTTCGATGCGATCCTTGAGCAACGTCAGCACCAGCAAACCGAGGCCGATGCACGGCACGCCACCAAGCAGGAACAACCAGTGCCAGCCGCGCATGTCCATGAAACCGTCGAGGTGTTGCAGCACCAGACCGGAGAACGGCGCGCCGACCAGACCGGCGAAGGCCGAGGACAGAAACAGCATCGAGGTGATGCGGCCGCGATAGTGCTGCGGGAACCACAGCGTCAGGTAATACAGCACGCCGGGGGCGAAACCGGCTTCCATCGCACCGATCACGAAGCGCAGGGTGTAGAACTGCCATTCGCTGTTGACGAAGACCATCAGTGCGGTCGCAAGGCCCCAGGACATCATGATCCGGGCGATCCAGCGACGGGCGCCGACCTTGTACAGCATCATGTTGCTCGGCACTTCGAAAATCACGTAACCGACCACGAACAACCCGGCGCCGAGGCCGTAGGCGGTGTCGCTCAGGCTCAGGTCAGTCTGCAACTGGAACTTGGCGAAGCTGATGTTGATGCGATCGAAAAACGCGAACAGGTAGCAGACCATGATCAGCGGCATCAGGCGCCAGGCGACCTTGCTGACCAGGGCTTTTTCTTCATCGTGGCTAACGGCCGGGCTCACGCCGGCCTCCAAAGCATTCAGGCTCATTGTGGTTCTCCAGGCGGACTTCCCTTGGGGTGTCCGATTGTTTTTGTTGTCTGGTTTAGAGGCGATTTTCTGTTGGAGCCGAGCTTGCTCGCGATAGCGGTGCATCAGTCGCCATCTGTGTCGAATGTGATGCCGTCATCGCGAGCAAGCTCGGCTCCTACAGGGGAATGTGGTGGGTCAGGAGGGCACGGGGTGCAGGTCGCAGTTGGGCCCGGCCTTGGCCAGTTGGCCGGGCACTTCGTGGCCCAGCAGCGCCGGCAATCCTCGGGAAAGCTTGAGCAGCAACGGCAGATCGATACCGGTTGCAATGCCGACTTCATCGCACAGGTTCACCAGGTCTTCAGTGCAGATGTTGCCCGACGCACCCGGCGCAAACGGACAACCGCCGAGCCCGCCGAGCGCCGCGTCGAAACGCCGGGCGCCAGCCTCGTAGGCCGCCAGTACATTGCACAGGCCAAGGCCTCGGGTGTTGTGGAAATGCAGGGTCAAATCCGCTGGCGACACCCGCTGCAACACTCGTCGCACCAAGCGGTCGACCTGACGCGGATTGGCCATGCCGGTGGTGTCGGCCAGGGTGATGCCCTGGATGCCGAGTTCCTGATAGGCCTCGACGATTTGCAACACGCGGTCCTCATCAATCTTGCCTTCGAACGGGCAGCCGAATGTGGTGGCGATGCTGGCGTTGAGTCGCACCTTGGAGCCGTGCACGAAATGCACAATCTCACCGAACGCGGCGAGCGAATCTTCGCAGCGCATGCGCATGTTCGCCAGGTTGTGCGTCTGGCTGGCGGACATCACCAGGTTCAGTTCATCGGCACTGCACGCCAACGCCCGTTGCGCACCCTTGAGGTTGGGGATCAACGCGACGTAGATCACCCCCGGTTGCCGGGCGATCCCCTTGAACACCAGCTCACCATCGCGCAACGCCGGAATGGCCTTGGGCGACACGAATGAACCGGCTTCGATGCGGCTGAATCCAGCCAGCGACAGTTGATCGATCAGGGCGATTTTGTCGCCGGTTTCAACCCAGGTCGGCTCGATCTGCAAGCCGTCGCGCGGGGAGACTTCCTGAACGATCAGGCGCTCGGAATAATCAGTTATCATTGCACCACTCCTTCAACTTTCAGGCGTTCGATGTCTGCTGCGGTCAGGCCCAATTGCGCGAGGACACTGTCTGTGTGCTGGCCCAAACCGGGACCAGACCAGTTCACGCCGCCGGGGGTTTCCGAGAGTTTCGGCACGATGCCCGGCATCTTCACTGTGGCGCCGCCCGGGAGCTCTGCGTTAAGGAGCATGTCCCGCGCTTGATAGTGCGGATCGGCGACGATATCGGCCACCGAATAGATGCGCCCGGCCGGGACTTCGGCGGCTTCCAGCGCGGCCAGAACGTCGTCGATTGGCAGGCTGCTGGTCCAGTGGGTGATGGCCGCGTCGAGCAATCCGCTCTTGGCTGCACGCCCGTCGTTATGGGCGAACTCAGGCGCGTCGGCCAGATCGCGGCGGCCGATTGTTTCCATCAGGCGCTTGTAGATCGGGTCGCTGTTGCCGGCGATCACCACGTAGGCGCCATCGGCTGTCAGATAGGTATTGGACGGCGCGATGCCCGGCAAGGCGCCACCGCTACGTTCACGCACATGGCCGAGCATGTCGTACTCGGGCACCAGGCTTTCCATGACGTTGAACACGCTTTCGGCCAGCGACACATCGACGATTTGCCCACCACCCTGCCCGGTCTTGACCCGCAGCAGCGACATCAGCGCACCGATCACCGCGTGCAGCGACGCCAGCGAATCACCGAGGCTGACACCCACCCGCGCCGGCGGCGAACCGGGGGTGCCGGTGGTGTAGCGAATCCCGCCCATGGCCTCGCCGATGGCACCGAAACCCGGACGATCACGGTACGGGCCAGTCTGGCCATAACCGGAAATCCGCACCAGCGTCAGGTTGGGGTTGAGGGCATGCAGCACGTCCCAGCCGAGGCCGAGTTTTTCCAGGGCACCGGGGCGCAGGTTTTCGATCAGCACATCGGCGCTGGTCGCCAGTTGCTTGACCAGTTCGATGCCTTCGGGGGATTTCAGATTCAGTGCCAGGGATTTTTTGTTGCGCGATTGCAGGTACCACCACAACGAAGTGCCTTCGTGCAGCTTGCGCCATTTGCGCAGAGGATCGCCCTGGCCCATGGCTTCGATCTTGATCACTTCGGCGCCGAACTCGGCAAGCATGCGCGCGGCAAATGGCGCGGCGATCAGCGTGCCGATCTCGATCACTTTGATTGCACTCAGGGGGGCAGTCATCGCGGGGTACCTCTAGTTGTTCTTGGAATTGATGCCAAGGCTAGAGGACCGGGGGCAAAGGAATCCAACCTTCAGTTGGCAACGGCCGTTCGCGAAATGCGAACGCCCGCGGAGATCGTGGGACCTTCAGGCGGCCATCGCGGGCAAGCCCGCTCCCACAGGGAGCTTCGGTGTTCACCCAATTTGTGCTTCACATTGCCCACTGTGGGAGCGGGCTTGCCCGCGATGGGGCCCATGCTACCAGCCGGGATCTTCAGGTCGACCCACGCAAATGCTCAAACAACATCCGGCTCACCGGCGACAGCAGCGCTTCATCGCGCACCACCACAATCAAGGCGCGATCCGACCAGTCGTCGGTCAACGGCACCGCCGTCAGTCCCAGTGCCCGACCAAACAATTCATAAGCCCGCTGCGGCAGAACGCCGATGCCCATATTGGCCTGGACCATGCGGCACATGGCATCGAATCCCGGCACATGGATGCGCACCCGCAGCACTTTGCCGGCCTCGCGCGCCGCCGCGTGGGTGCGCATGTTGATCGAACTGGCGGCGTGCAGGCCGACGTAATCGCTGGCCAGCGTATCGGCGAAGGCCACGCTCGAATGGCCGGCCAGTGGATGATACGGCGGCATCAACACCACCAGTTTGTCCTGACGGTACAACACGCTGCGCAGTCCTTTGATGTCGCTGTCGACGGAACAGATCCCGAGATCCGCCACGCCATCCAGAACCCCCTGAATCACCCCGGCGCTGGGCCGTTCTTCGAGGTCGGTCTTGACCTGCGGATGACGCTCGGAAAAATCCCGCAAGTCTTCCGGCAAGAACTGAATGATCGCTGACAGGTTGGCGAGCATCCGCACATAACCGCGCACGCCGTGGCTGTGCTCGCCCAGCTCCAGGCCCATTTTCTCGACGTTGAACAGCATCTGCCGCGCGTGGTGCAGCAAGGTTTCGCCGGCCGGCGTCAGCGTCATGCCCTTGGCCTGTCGCACGAACAGGCTGATGCCCAGCGCTTCCTCCAGCTCCATCAAACGCTTGCTCGCCGCCGACACGGCAATCGCTTCGCGCGCGGCTGCACGAGTCAGGGTGCCCTCTTCGTGGACGGCGACAAACAGTTGCAGGGTGATCAGGTCGAGGCGGCGGATCAGGCTTTTTTGCAGCATGGGGGGCTCGAGGGCGTGGCGTTCATCTGAGTCGGCAGGATAGCCCTATTCAAGCCTGGGCTGCCAAAGCAAATGGACCACAACATCACCAGGCAACGCCCTACACATAAATCTCTCGTAACACTCAAGCGTTCCGGAATCAGCCGATTCAAAGTCCTGCACGCGCCACGTAAAGTCTGGAAATACACACGGACAGTTACATCACTCAAGGACGGATTCATCCCAATGGACCAGACAGCATTTGCGGCAAATACCTTCACCAACTATCGAAAACTGATCTCGCTGGCAGATCATGACTGGGAAACCGCCGAAGCCGGAAAGATCGCCGGGCTCAATGTCGAGATCAAGAGCGCGAACCGAATGGTTGACCAATACGGACGTGCGTTTCATCACTTCTGTACCACGTCCTATCTGGGTCTGGATCATCACCCTGCCCTGCTTCAGGGGGCCATGACCACGTTATGGGAAACCGGTACTTTGCGAGTCGCCAACTCAAAGAATCGTTGCAAACTGGCGATTCTCGAACAGTACGAAGCCGAGCTCTCGGCATTGTTCGGCGCCCATTGCCTGAGCACCTTGTCGTGCAGTGCAGCGAGCGCCGGACTGCTACCGTTGCTGGCCAGTGGCGTGTTCACGGAAAATCGTCCGCCCCTGATGGTCTTTGACCGGATGGCGCATTACTCGATGAACCATCTCAAGGCCGCTTGTGCCGATGAAACCAAGGTTGTGACCTGCCCGCACAACGACATGGATTTTCTGGAGACGCAATGCCGGCAACACCCGACGGTTGCGTACGTCGCCGATGGCGCCTACAGCATGGGGGGCGTCGCGGACCTGGACAGTCTTTTGTATTTGAAGAACCGCTACGGGCTGTTTCTCTACATGGACGATTCCCATGCGCTGTCCGCCATAGGTAAATTCGGCGTTGGTCTGGTACGTCCCAGGCTCCAGTCGTTGGACGATAACTGCCTGATCGTTGCATCGTTGGCGAAATCTTTTGGTGCCAGCGGTGGTGTGGTAATGCTGGGCAGTGAACGACAAAAGAAGCTGATTCAGCGCTACGGCGGCCCAAGTAATTGGTCACAAAGTCTGAACAGTGCGGCCATTGGCGCGGGCAGAGCCTCTATCGTCTTGCATCGCACGCAAGAATTTATCGCGTTGCAGGAAAAGCTTCAGGCCAACATCCAGCTCTTTGACAGCCTCATTCAAACCGACCAGCGCCAAAGCAACATGGCAATTCGCTTGGTGCCCTGCGGGCAAGCAACGTTGGCGAACCGTATTGCCATTAAACTGGCCGATCTCGGTTTCTTTACCTCGGCTGTTTTCTTTCCGGTGGTTGCGCAAGGCAATGCCGCCATCAGAATCACCCTGCGGGCCGATATGGAACCCATGCTGATTCGCCATTTTTGTGGACTCATCGCCGAGCTGCTGCATGCTCACGGTCGGGATGTCTGCCGCTGATCCCAAGGACGATTCAATGAAGAGCACCACCACCCTCCTCGTCACCTGCAGCACAGTGTTTCTCGCTCAATTGGGCATGAGCATTTACCTGCCGGCATTGCCCGACATTGCACGTGAACTGACTGTCGACGCTTCGCTGGTTTCATGGGGGTTGGCGGTGTATCTGATCGGCATGGCCCTGCCAATGTTGTTCTGGGGCAGCCTGGCCCAGCGTATCGGCCGCAAACCGGTGTTGCTGGCGGCATTGGGTATTTACGGTCTGGGAAATCTCGCGTTGCCCCTGGGCTCGACACTGGAGTCTTTTCTGGTCCTGCGCCTGCTTCAGGGAATCGGGGCCAGCGGCATTTCGGTGATGGCCCGGGTTTTGATCCGCGACAGCTTCAGCGGTGACCTGCTGGCCAGGGCGTTGTCCTGGCTATCGATTTCCTTTGTGGTGGCACTGGGTATCGGCCAGTACCTGGGGTCGATCATTCAAGTGGCATTGGGCTGGCCGGCAATTTTCTACTGGTTGGGAGGCGTCAGTCTCACGATGGCGGTGGTCGTGGCGCGGATCACTTTTGCGACCCGCGTGGAGGAAAATGCCCGGTCAGCCACCTGGCCCAGCTACTGGCAGATTCTTCGCCATCGGGACTTTCTGTTGCCGGCGCTGGCCGGGGGCTTGGGCTACGGGGTAATCATTGCCTTCAACACTGCTGCACCGGTGATTCTGCAAGGACCGTTCAACTGGTCACCCGTAGAGTACGGATTGTTGGGATGGCCCATCAGCGCGGCGTACTTTCTGGGGGCGCTGGGGGTCAACGGTCTGGTACTTCGCACTGGTCGACTTTGGCTTATGACAGTGGGTGTCGGACTGGTGCTGGCCGGAACCGCCGTGATGTTGCTGGGAAGCATAGCGGCCACCTCCATAGCGATTCTGTTCTGGTTGCCTTATTGCTTTGCCGTGCTCGGCCAGTCACTCAACTATCCCATCAGCCTGTCTTTGGCCAACGATGGCGCGCCGGTTGGCGGTGCCTATGCGATGGCGCTGAGCGGTTTCATCCATCAACTAATGGCTGCCGCCATCGGCGCGATGGCGAGTTTGATCGCCGGTCCGCAGGCATGGCCCTTGGCGCTGGTCTGCACCTTGCTGGCCTTGGGGGCGATGATCTGCGTGATGCTGACCAGGCTCCCCACCCGAGCGTGATAAAGTCGCCGCCCATCAGCCCCTTTTTGCCGTGAGTCGAACAACGCAATGACCGATTTCCAGGATGTCGATGCCCAACTTGAAGACTGGAACGCCCTGCGTACGAGCGCCGCGTTCGGTGGCCTGCTGGTGGGCAACGGCGCCAGCCGCGCGGTGTGGGACGATTTCGGCTACGACTCGCTGTTCGAAAATGCCCGCACCGTTGAAGAAAAACCGCTGAGCCCCTCGGAGCTGAGTGTGTTCGAGGCGATGCAGAGCCGCAGTTTCGAACAAGTGCTGAGCGCGCTGAAAACCACCAGCCGGGTCAACAAGGCCCTGGCCGTCAGTTCCGCCGCGCCGCGCAATCGTTACTACGCGATCAAGGAAGCGCTGATCAATACCGTGCATGCGGTGCACATCCCCTGGCGGTTGGTCGTGCCTTCGACGCTGGCGACGATCAATCAGGAGTTGGCCAGCTATCGCACGGTGTTCACCACCAATTACGACTTGATCAATTACTGGGCGCTGCAGCACCAGCCCGAGTCGATCACCGATCTGTTCCAGGGTGCCCAACCCGCCTTCGACCTGAGCGCCACTGGCACCGACAAAACCCGTTTGCTGTACCTGCACGGCGGTCTGCATCTGGTGCGCAATCAGGACGGCACGGCGCGCAAGCTGATGTCGACCGAGGGCACGTTGCTCGGTAATTTCGCCATCAACAACACGATCAAGACCCTCGACGACGTGCCGTTGTTCGTCAACGAAGGGCCGAGTGCGGACAAGCTCAAGACCATTCGCAGTTCGGATTATCTGTCGTTCTGCTACCAGCAGTTACTCGGCCATGCTGATGGTTTGTGCATTTTCGGGCATGCGCTGGGTGAGCAGGACAGTCACATCATCCATGCCTTGCGCCTGGCGAAACCGGCAGTGGTGGCGATCTCGATTTATCCGCGCAGCAAGGCGTTCATCCAGCATCAGAAGCGGCATTACGCGAAGGTGTTTGAGGGGACCGGGGTTGAGCTGCGGTTTTTTGATTCGAAGACGCATGCGTTGGGTAGTTCGAAGCTGACGGTTCCAGTCGAGGTTTAGAAGATCAAAAGATCGCAGCCTTCGGCAGCTCCTACACCGATC
>NZ_JBSVXD010000012.1:0-62195 GCF_054070755.1 Pseudomonas sp. SDO5591_S426
GCGTACCCCTGTAGGAGCTGCCGCAGGCTGCGATCTTTGATTTTCAAACCGCAATCGAAGGCAACGCCAACCCGTTGAGCGATTGGGCACTGCTGGCCTGCTCGGCCATCAACCAATCGACAAACTGCTGGATCAGCGCCCCACGTCGTTTGCGCTGGGGCAACACCACGTAATAGCCCAACCGGGACATCACCGTTTCGCCGATCGGACGACACAACAAACCTTGCGCCAGCAAGTTATCCACAAGATGCCGCCAACCGATGGCCACGCCCTGACCGCCAATTGCGGCCTGAATCAACAAGGTGTAATTGTCGAAGCGCAGTTGTCCGGGGGCTGGAGGCGAGGTAATGCCCAACTCGCGAAACACGCCGCTCCAGTCGAACCAGTTGCTGCTGTTTTCCCCGCGCAGGTGCAGCAGCGGAAACTCCAGCAACGATTGGGCAGGCAAGGGCAGGGGACGCTCGTTCAACAGTTGCGGACTGCACACAGGAAACACTTCTTCGCTGAACAGCCAATGGCTTTCGCCCTGTTTGAAGCGCCCATCGCCGAACAACACCGCCACATCGATATCGGTACGTAGCATGTTATGGCTGCGCTCGCTGGTAACGAGGCTGACATCGACCTGAGGATTGGCCGCGTGGAAGCGGTGCAGCCGTGGCATCAGCCAATAGGCGGCGAAGGCGAAATCGGTCGCTACTTGCAGCACTTCGTGTTGATGCTGCGCGCTGATCGCACTCAATCCCGAGTCGATTTGCTGCAAACCGAGTTGAACCTGCTCGAAAAGGATCATCCCGACTTCCGTCAACTCGATACCGCGGTAGATGCGGTCGAACAGCCGAGTGGCGAGTTGTTCCTCCAACCGTTTGATCTGCTGGCTGATGGCCGGTTGCGTCGTACCCAGTTCAACCGCCGCTGCCGTGAAGCTGCGTTGTCGCGCCGCCGATTCGAAAGCGCGGAGCAAATCCAGAGACAGGTCACCGAGGGCGTCATACATAAGCTGTGCTTATCCTAGTCATTGCCGCGCATGGGCTTTACCGCAAAAGTTGTGGGTTACATCCTCGATCCCAGCACTCTCGCATAAACATCCACTATGGAATGCCGCGATCACATGAAGCGCAAGAACATTCTTTTCATCATGGCCGATCAAATGGCCGCGCCAATGTTGCCGTTCTACGGCCCATCGCCCATCAAACTACCGAATTTGAGCCGCCTCGCCGCACAAGGCGTGGTGTTCGACGCCGCTTACTGCAATAGCCCGTTGTGCGCGCCGTCGCGTTTTACCCTGGTCAGCGGCCAGTTGCCGAGCAAGATCGGCGCCTACGACAACGCGGCGGATTTCCCCGCCGATGTGCCGACTTATGCACACTACCTGCGGCGTCTCGGCTACCGCACCGCGCTGTCGGGCAAGATGCATTTTTGCGGCCCGGACCAGTTGCATGGCTATGAGGAACGCCTGACCAGCGATATCTATCCGGCCGACTACGGTTGGGCGGTGAACTGGGATGAGCCGGATGTGCGTCCGAGCTGGTATCACAACATGTCGTCGGTACTGCAAGCCGGGCCGTGCGTGCGCACCAATCAGCTGGATTTCGACGAAGAGGTGGTGTTCAAGGCCCAGCAATACCTGTTCGATCACATCCGCGAGGACGGCGATCAGCCGTTCTGCCTGACCGTTTCGATGACGCACCCACACGACCCGTACACGATTCCCAAAGCGTTCTGGGATCTGTACGACGATGCCGATATCCCATTGCCTGCAACGCCAAATCAACATGAACTCGATCCGCATTCCCAGCGTTTGCTCAAAGTCTACGATCTGTGGGACAAACCGTTGCCTGTGGATAAGATCCGCGATGCCCGCCGCGCTTACTTCGGTGCTTGCAGCTATATCGACAGCAACGTCGGCAAACTCCTGCAAACCCTCGAAGATATCGGGCTGATCGATGACACCATCATCGTCTTCTCCGGAGACCACGGTGACATGCTCGGCGAGCGTGGCCTCTGGTACAAAATGCACTGGTATGAAATGGCGGCGCGGGTGCCCCTGTTGATAAGTGCACCAGCGCAGTTCGGCGCTGGGCGGGTCAGCGCCTCGGTTTCCACCGCCGACCTGCTGCCAACCCTCGTTGAACTGGCGGGCGGCGCTCTGGAGCCAGGCCTGCCGCTCGACGGTCGATCGCTGGTCCCACATCTGCAAGGGCAGGGCGGGCACGACGAGGTGTTTGGCGAGTACATGGCCGAAGGCACCATCAGCCCGCTGATGATGATTCGCCGGGGCGCCTACAAATTCATCTACAGCGAAGACGACCCTTGCCTACTCTTCGACGTACACAATGACCCGCGCGAACTGGAGGAACTCAGCCAATCGCCACAACATCGTCAGCTTTTCGACAACTTTCTCGCCGAAGCGCGGGCTAAATGGGATATTCCGGCGATCCACCAACAAGTGCTCGCGAGTCAGCGGCGCCGGCGTTTCGTCGCCGACGCCCTGACCATCGGCAAGCTGAAGAGCTGGGATCACCAGCCGCTGGTGGACGCCAGTCAGCAATACATGCGTAACCACATCGACCTCGACGATCTGGAGCGTAAAGCACGTTATCCACAACCCTGCCAAAACCAATAATGTTAAGGGGAAGTCCATGCAAAGGTTATCCACAGTACTGACGGTCGGGCTCCTGGCTCTGGGCAGTGCATCGGCTTTCGCCGATCAATGCGAGACGGTGAAAATGGCCGATCCGGGCTGGAGTGACATCGCCGCGACCAACGCCATCACCGGGTTTCTGCTGGATGGCATGGGCTACAAGGCCAAGGTCGACACCCTCGCGGTGCCGATCACCTTTGGCGGGCTCAAGGACGGCCAGGTTGACGTATTCCTGGGTAACTGGATGCCAGCGCAGCAGGGCTTCTACGACAAGTTCGTGGCCACCGGCGATGTCACGCAACTGGCGAAAAATCTCGACGGCACCGAATTCACTCTCGCTGTTCCGGACTACGTGTGGGATGCGGGTGTGCATAACTTTGCCGACCTGAACAAATATGCCGACAAGTTCGATCACAAGATCTACGGCATCGGCTCCGGTGCGCCGGCGAACATCTCGCTGCAAGAGATTATCAAGAAAAACGATTTCGATATGGGCCAGTGGAAACTGGTTGAGTCCAGCGAACAGGCAATGCTGGCCGAAGTATCCCGCGCAGTGAAGAAACAGAAGTTCGTCACCTTCCTCGGCTGGACCCCGCACCCGATGAACGTGCAGCTGAAAATGCATTATCTGAAGGGCGGCGAGAAATACTTCGGCGACACCGGCAGCGTTCACACCCTGACCCGCAAAGGTTATGCACAGGCCTGCCCGAACGTTGGCAAGCTGCTGACCAACCTGAATTTCACCCAGGAGATGGAAAACAGCATCATGGCCGAGGTGGTGAACAAGAAAGTCAGCAATGCTGACGCCGCCAAAGCGTGGATCAAAGCCAACCCGGCGGTGCTGGATAAATGGCTGGATGGCGTGAAGACCGTGGATGGCAAGGATGCGTTGCCGGCCGTAAAAGCCAAGTTGTAATCAATACCTGTGGGAGCGAGCTTGCTCCGGGCGGCGTTCCGACGATGAGGCCCTGTCAGTCACACTGATGTTGAATGACACGCCGCCATCGCGAGCAAGCTCGCTCCCACATGGGCACTTCGTCATCTCGTCCTGATACTCTTTCGTAAAACCCCAACCGAGAGGACCCATGGCCTTCCCCAGCCGCCATTCACTCTTCCCCTTCCTTTCCTGGTTGCCCCGGCAAACCCGCGCCAGCGTCGGGCGTGACCTGATCGTCGGTCTCAGCGGCGCGATTCTCGCGTTGCCGCAATCCATTGCCTACGCACTGATTGCCGGTCTCCCACCGGAGTACGGTCTGTACGCGGCAATCATTCCGGTGCTGATTGCTTGTCTCTGGGGTTCATCGTGGCATTTGATCTGCGGTCCTACAGCCGCCATCTCCATTGTCCTGTACGCCAGCGTCAGTCCTTTGGCCGTTCCGGCGACGCAGGACTACGTCACCGTGATTCTGTTGCTGACTTTCCTGGCGGGGATTTTCCAGTGGTTGCTGGGATTGCTGCGCTTTGGCGCGCTGGTGAATTTCGTTTCTCACTCGGTGGTGCTCGGCTTCACCCTCGGCGCGGCGGTGGTGATTGCCATCGGCCAACTACCCAACCTTCTGGGGCTCGACTTGCCCAGCCAGACCACCGCGCTGGACAGTTTCATCACGCTGTTGCGCCACCTCGGCGAAATGGACAAACCCTCACTGATGCTGGGGCTGGCGACGGTGGTGGTGGGCATAATCCTCAAGCTGTGGCTACCGCGCTGGCCGACGCTGCTGATCACGTTGGTGCTGGGCGCATTGCTGGTCTGGCTCTGGCCATCGATGTTCGGCCATGTGCAGCTGGTCAGTGCTTTTACCGGAAAACTGCCACCCTTCAGCCCGTTGCCGCTCGATCTCGATCTGATCCTGCGTCTGCTGCCGAGCGCCGTGGCGGTGGGAATGCTTGGGTTGGTGACCAGCCTGTCGATTGCCCGCTCGATCTCTGCACGTTCGCAGCAATTACTCGACGCGAACCAGGAAGTTCGCGCCCAAGGCCTGTCGAATATCGTCGGTGCGTTTTTTTCCGGATCGCTGTCGGCAGGCTCCTTCACCCGGTCGGGCCTGAGCTACGAAGCGGGCGCATGCTCGCCACTGGCGGGGATTTTTTCGGCGCTGTGGGTAGCGCTGTTCGCGATTTTCGGCGCCAGCCTGATCGCGCATATCCCGATTCCGGCCATGGCCGGCAGCATTCTGTTGATCGCCTGGGGCCTGGTGGATCATCGCGGCATTCGCGCATTACTGCGGGTCAGCCGCGCCGAGTTCGTGGTCATGGCTCTGACTTGTGTCGCGACGCTGCTGCTGGAATTGCAGACGGCGATCTACGCCGGGGTGTTGGCATCGCTGTTTTTCTACCTCAAACGCACCTCGCAACCGCGGGTACAACATCTGCGCGACGGCGATGAAGACATTCTGCGAGTCGGCGGGTCGATCTTTTTCGGCGCCAGCCATTACCTGCAGGTACGCCTGCAACGCATGCACGGCGCGCGCGTGGTGATCGAGGCGCAGCAGATCAACTTCATCGACTATTCAGGCGTGGAGATGCTGCATCAGGAAGCACGGCGGTTGCTGCGCCAGGATCGTAGCTTGACCTTACGCCAGGCTCGGCCGCAGGTGGTGGATGAGTTGAGGAAGCTTGAAGGGGCGGAGAAATGCCCGATTCGGTTTGAGGATTGAAACACCGCTTCTGCTTTCGTAGGAGCAAGGCTTGCCCGCGATGAACGATAACGCGCTGCATCTGAAACACCGTGGCGTCTGAATCGCGGGCAAGCCTTGCTCCTACAGAATCATGCGGCGAGTTGCCGGCGAAGTTCAGCCAACACCGGCGCAGTATCCGGGCGCACCCCGCGCCACAGGAAGAACGCTTCCGCCGCTTGCTCAGCGAGCATCCCCAACCCATCCATCGACACCGCCGCGCCATGTTCGCTGGCCCAGCGGCAGAACGAGGTCGGTTCCTTGCCGTACATCATGTCGTAGCAAACCGTTTTGCCCGGTTCGATCAGGCTGGCGGCAATCGGCGGCACATCGCCCGTCAGGCTCGCGGACGTCGCGTTGATGATCAGGTCCACCGACTCCTGCAACCAGTCATAACCACTGGCCGACACCGGCCCCAGATCACAGAACAGTTCCGCCAGCAGCTCGGCCTTGTCCACCGTACGGTTGGCGATGATCACCGATGCCGGTTGCTCGGCGAGCAACGGTTCCAGTGCACCGCGCACCGCGCCACCGGCGCCCAACAACAGGATGCGTTTGCCCTTGAGGCTGAACCCGGCGTTGACCGTCAGGTCCCGCACCAGTCCGGCGCCGTCGGTGTTGTCACCCAACAGAGTGCCATCGTCCAGTTTGCTCAGGGTGTTCACCGCACCGGCCCGTTGCGCCCGCGCGGTCAGGTTGTTGGCCAGGCGATAGGCCTCTTCCTTGAACGGCACCGTCACATTCGCTCCACGACCCTCGAGGAAAAATGCCCGGGCACAGCCGGAAAAATCGTCGAGGGGCGCCAGCAAAGTGCTGTAGTCGAGCTTCTGTGCGGTCTGCTCGGCAAACAGGCGATGAATCAGCGGCGATTTGCTGTGGCCAATCGGGTTACCGAAAACGACATAACGGTCCATCAACATTCCTCTCAGGCTTCGGCCAACCAGTCGCGGTCTTGCAGGAAATACTCGGTCAGGCGCGCTTCTTCACTGCCAGGTTCGGCTTTCCAGTCATAACCCCAGCGCACTTGCGGCGGCAGGGACATGAGGATCGACTCGGTACGCCCGCCCGATTGCAGGCCGAACAGAGTGCCGCGGTCGTAGACCAGGTTGAACTCGACGTAGCGCCCGCGGCGATACTCCTGGAATTCCCGCTGTTTCGCGGTGAATGCGTCGTGCTTGCGCCGCTGCAGGATCGGCAGGTACGCATCGATGTACGCGTCACCGATGGCGCGCATGAAGGCGAAACTGGTGTCGAAGTCCCACTCGTTCAGGTCATCGAAAAACAGGCCGCCGATGCCCCGTGGCTCGTGGCGATGCTTGATGTGGAAGTAACTGTCGCACCAGGCCTTGTAACGCGAGTAGACGTCCGGGCCGAACGGCGCGCACGCCTGCTCGGCGACGCGGTGCCAGTGAATGCAATCTTCTTCATTGCCGTAATAAGGCGTCAGGTCGAAGCCGCCGCCGAACCACCAGACCGGCTCTTCGCCTTCTTTTTCAGCGATGAAAAATCGCACGTTGGCGTGGGAAGTCGGCACATGCGGGTTGTGCGGGTGGATCACCAGCGACACGCCCAGGGCTTCGAAACCACGCCCGGCCAGTTCCGGCCGATGGGCGCTGGCGGACGGTGGAAGACCGCTGCCGAAGACGTGGGAAAAGTTGACGCCGCCCTTTTCGATGACCGTACCGTTTTCGATCACGCGGGTGCGACCGCCACCGCCGGCAGGCCGGGTCCAGGCGTCTTCGACGAAGCGCGTGCCACCGTCTTCGGCTTCCAGCGCGGCACAGATTCGGTCTTGCAGGTCGAGCAGGTAGGCTTTTACGGCCTCGGTGCGGGTCGTCATGTCATCACCTTGAATCGGGCGAAGCTACGCGGCGTTTTACAAGGCCGGCAGCAAATTGCTGCGTAGGATAACACTGCACCTTGTTCCGTCGCAGTTGACGAAGATCAAGCTTAGGAGTCCGATAGGGCGCTTCGCATTTACACAATCAGCAACGATCTCAGGAGAGTGCAGATGGCAAAGCGTATCCAGTTCCGTGCCCACGGCGGCCCCGAAGTGCTTGAGTATGTGGATTACCAACCCGCCGCGCCGGGTCCGAAGGAAGTCCGCGTGAGCAACAAGGCCATCGGCCTGAACTTCATCGACACCTACTACCGCAGCGGTCTCTATCCGCCACCGTCCTTGCCATCGGGCGTCGGTTCGGAAGGCGCAGGCGTGGTCGAAGCGGTCGGTAGCGATGTCACCCGCTTCAAGGTCGGTGATCGCGTGGCATATGGCAGCGGCCCGTTGGGTGCCTACAGCGAGATTCACGTTTTGCCCGAAGCCAATCTGGTGAAACTGCCGGACGCCATCAGTTTCGAACAGGCTGCCGGCGTCATGCTCAAAGGCCTGACCGTGCAGTACCTGTTGCGTCAGACTTATGAACTCAAGGGTGGCGAAACCATCCTGTTCCACGCCGCTGCCGGCGGCGTCGGCTCCCTGGCCTGCCAATGGGCCAAGGCCTTGGGCGTGAAGTTGATCGGCACGGTGAGTTCTGCGGAGAAAGCCGCGCTGGCCAAGGCCAACGGTGCATGGGCAACCATCGACTACAGCCATGAAAACGTCGCACAACGCGTACTGGAATTGACTGACGGCAAAAAAGTCCCGGTGGTGTACGACGGCGTCGGCAAGGACACCTGGCTCACGTCGCTCGATAGCGCTGCGCCACGGGGATTGGTGGTGAGCTTCGGCAATGCGTCGGGTGCGGTGGATGGGGTGAACCTGGGGATTCTGGCGGGGAAGGGCTCGTTGTACGTCACCCGGCCGACGCTGGGAACCTACGCCAACAACGCCGAGAACCTGCAGCGTATGGCTGACGAGTTGTTCGAGATGATCATCAGCGGCAAGGTGAAGGTGGATATCAGCCAGACATTTTCACTGGCGGATGCAGCGAAGGCACAGACCGAGTTGTCGGCGCGGCGTACGACCGGTTCAGTGGTTTTGTTGCCCTGATATTTCCATCGCCTGGTTGGGCCTCATCGCGGGCAAGCCCGCTCCCACAGAGGCTGCTGGTGCTCACAAAACTTGTGTTCACCGCTAATCCTTGTGGGAGCGGGCTTGCCCGCGATTGGGCGCACCTCAGTCTCAATCCGGGCGCACAACGTGGCCGGTCGCCAGATCCCGAATCACGCTCGGGTTCTTGCGCCCGCCCAGCATCCCGCCGAGCACCATATCAACCTGACCACGGAAGTACTGCTCGACGCGAATCCGCGTACGCGCCGCCGGCCGACCTTGCGGGTTGGCGGAGGTCGACACCAGTGGCCCGACCAGCGCGCACAATTCCCGCACTTGCGGATGATCACTGACCCGCAGCGCCACCGTTTCATGCACGCCGGTAATCCACTGCGGCAACAGGTTCTGATGCGGCACCAACCATGTGTTCGGCCCCGGCCAGGTGCTGGCCATGCGATCCATCCACAGTTCAGGGAAGTCTTCGAAGAGGAAGTCGAACTGGCGAATGTTGTCCGCGACCAGGATCAGGCCCTTATCCACCGACCGGCCCTTGATCATCAGCAGCCGCTCGACTGCTTCTTCGTCCCACGGGTCGCAACCCAGACCCCAGACGGCTTCGGTTGGGTAGGCAAGCACCGCCCCTGCGCGAATGGCTCGTGCGGCTTGTTGCACACGCCAACTGTTGACCATGAAAAACTCTCCAGAATAAGGCTCTGCGCAGTTTACCGATCTTCCTTATAAAACCTAGCTCACCCGCGCAAACCAGCGCCCGTTTTCACACACGGCGCTGCCGTCCATTTCCAGTTCGGTCAGCGCCACCAGCACCTTGGGCAACGTCCAGCCGCTGGCATCGGCCAGGGCTTCGCTGGTGTGGGGCGCGGCGTGGAGCAACTTCAATAAGGGATGACGCGTATTCACGTTGGGCGTTTCTGTGGATAACGACAGTTGTTGCCAGCCACGTAGCGCTTCGAGGATATGCTCGACAGTCTCCACCAGCACCGCGCCGTCGCGGATCAACTGGTGGCAACCCTTGGCGCCAGGGTGATGGATCGACCCCGGAATCGCATACACCTCGCGCCCCTGTTCCGCCGCCAGCCTTGCGGTGATCAACGAACCGCTGGCGACACTGGCCTCGACCACCAGCACGCCCAGGGACAAACCGCTGATGATTCGATTGCGTCGCGGGAAGTTGCTGGCGCTGGGGCCGGTGTCCAGCGGGAACTCTGAAAGCACCGCGCTGCCCGAGGCGATCATGGCGTCCGCCAGTCGTCGATTACGCTGTGGATAAAACTTTTCCAGCCCCGTGCCGAGCACGCCGATCGTTTGCCCGCCAACGTCCAGCGCCGCCTGATGCGCGGCGGCGTCGATGCCCAGCGCCAGACCGCTGGTGATGACAAAACCGGCACCGGCCAGACTGCGGGAAAATGCGGCGGCGGTGTCCACGCCCGGCCTTGAAGCGCGGCGACTCCCGACCATCGCCAGCTGTGGTTTTTCCAGGATGCCCGGATCGCCCGCCACGAATAACATCGGCGGGGCATCGCTGATTTCTGCGAGCAGCGCCGGGTAGTCAGGCTGGTCCCACATCAATAAATGCTGGGCCGGACGTTCTAGCCAGGCCAATGCATGGCTCGCACCATCACGAACTTCAGCACAGCGCCTGGATTCGGAACATGCCAGCGGCAGACCCAAGGCACGCCAGGCACTGGCCGGTGCGCTGATGGCTTTGGACGCCGAGCCGAAGGCTTCCAGCAACTTCTTGAACCGCGCCGGGCCGAGTTCCGGCAGCCGATGCAAGCGTAAACGAGCTTCCAGTTCCGCAGGGGAAACCGGTGCAACAGTAGGCAGTGACATGGATCGTCCTTGATCGTTATAAGCACCCGTCGAAGCGGGAATAAGCTGTGGATAACTCTGTTGGTAACTTGTGAAGCAAGCTTACGGATTTCGCACCTTATCCATCACCGCCAGCGAGCGCGAAGCGTTGAGCACCAGTCCGTAACTGAGCTTGTCGTAGGTGCGGAAAACCATCAGCAGGCCGGCACGTTCATCCGGAACCTTCAGCGGCTGGCCAGTGATCCGGTCGCGCACGGTTTCGCCGGTCTTCATCACCACCAGCATATTGCCTTCGGCGAGGCCATCACGTTGCCCCTTGTTCAACGTGACCACGTCCATGGCACCGATCTGCGTCACGCCGCGCGGTACATCGATGATCAGGCCATTGATTTCGCTGCGCGGTTCGCTGGGCGTGAACGTCGAATTGATCGAACGCTCTTCGCCGCTGAACAAACGGTCGCCGAGGCGCACTTCCTGTGTTGTACGTTGCAAACTTAGCGTGGCAACGTCGCCTTCGGTGGCAATGATCTCGCCACCACCGATGTCATCGGCGTTGATCCCCAGAAACTCCCGGGTCTGCGGATCGGTATAGACCTTGCCCTGACGGAAGATGCCGTACACCGGTTGCGCCGGGTCGAAGTGGCCGCGGGCAAAGACGCGATCCCCGGCGCCGCTGAGCACCCGTTCGGCATCACCGGCCACGATGTAGGGCGCCTTGTCGAAATCCTCGGCCTTGTCGACGATGCGGTTGCTGAGCAGAAAGCTGTTGATCGACTTCAGCGCAATGCTCGGGATGGCCTCGGTCACCGGGCTGGTGCGCACCTGTGGCGACAGTTTTATGGTCGGAATATTTTCCTTCGGTGGCACTTGCCCGTGCGCCCAACCTGCCGAGGCCAGAAGGAGCAAGGCGAGTAGTGATTTCCTCATGCGGTGAATCCCTTTATTATGTACGTTCGCGTGAAACGCCAGAGCCGTCAGTGGCTCGCTCCCGGCTTGCTTATGAAGAGAAGGGAGCTACGTTTTACAAAGGTAGCCTGCATCTTCGGACCCGCCAGGCCACCGCCCCGACCTTACTTCACACGTGCAGTCATCAAGCTTATGGCCATTTTGAACATCCTCGAATTCCCTGACCCGCGCCTGCGCACTATCGCCAAACCGGTGGCCGTAGTGGACGACGAAGTGCGTCAGTTGGTCGACGACATGTTTGAAACAATGTATGAGGCACCGGGCATCGGCCTCGCCGCGACCCAGGTCAACGTGCACAAACGTATCGTCGTGATGGACCTTTCCGAAGACCGCACCGAGCCGCGAGTGTTCATCAACCCCGAGCTCGAACCGCTGACCGACGACATGGGCCAGTACCAGGAAGGCTGCCTTTCCGTGCCGGGCTTCTACGAAAACGTCGATCGCCCGCAACGGGTCAAGGTCAAGGCGCTGGACCGCGACGGCAAGCCTTACGAACTGATCGCCGAAGATTTGCTCGCGGTGTGCATCCAGCACGAATGCGACCACCTCAATGGCAAATTGTTCGTCGATTACCTGTCCACGCTCAAACGCGACCGCATCAAGAAGAAACTGGAAAAGCTTCATCGCCAGAACGCTTGATGCCCATCTTCAAAGGCTTGCTGCGGCAAGCCTTTTTCTTTTCAAGAGACTTCATGAATGACTGAGCCACTGCGCATTGTCTTTGCCGGCACCCCGGAATTCGCCGCCGAACACCTCAAGGCCCTGCTGAGCAGCCCTTACGAGATCGTCGCGGTCTACACCCAACCGGATCGTCCGGCCGGTCGCGGGCAAAAACTGATGCCGAGCCCGGTCAAGCAGTTGGCCCTGGAAAACAACATCCCGGTGCTGCAACCGCCAACCCTGCGCAACGAAGACGCTCAGGCTGAACTCGCTGCGCTGAAACCGGACTTGATGGTGGTGGTCGCCTACGGCCTGATCCTGCCGCAAGTGGTACTGGATATTCCGCGTCTGGGTTGCATCAACAGTCATGCTTCGCTGCTGCCGCGCTGGCGCGGTGCGGCGCCGATCCAGCGTGCCGTGGAAGCCGGTGACGCTGAAAGTGGCGTGACCGTGATGCGCATGGAAGCCGGCCTCGACACCGGGCCGATGCTGCTGAAAGTCACCACGCCGATCAGCGCCGAAGACACTGGCGGCAGCCTCCACGACCGTCTGGCCGAAATGGGTCCACCGGCGGTAGTTCAGGCGATTGCCGGCCTCGCTGCCGGGACGCTGGAAGGCGAAGTGCAGGACGACAGCCTCGCCACCTACGCGCACAAATTGAACAAGGAAGAAGCGCGCATCGACTGGACTCGCCCGGCGGTTGAGCTGGAGCGTCTGGTCCGCGCCTTCAACCCGTGGCCGATCACCCACAGCACGCTGAACGGCGAAGCCCTGAAAGTGCTGGCGGCGAACCTGGCCGAAGGCAAAGGCGCACCGGGTGAAATCCTCAGCGCCAGCAAGGACGGCCTGATCGTCGCCTGCGGCGAACAGGCGTTGTGCCTGACTCGCCTGCAATTGCCCGGCGGCAAGGCACTGAACTTCAGCGACCTGTTCAACAGCCGTCGTGAGAAATTCGCCACCGGGACCGTGCTCGGTCAAGCGGCGGACGCTCAATGAACCCGCGTCTGGCCGCCGCCAAGGCACTCGCCGCTGTCCTGAGCGGAAAAGCTTCGCTCAACAGCTCGCTGCCGACGCAACTGGACAAGGTCGAGGACCGTGATCGCGGTTTCACCCAGGATCTGGCGTTCGGCACCGCTCGCTGGCAGCCGCGTTTGTCGGCGCTGGCGGCCAAGTTGCTACAGAAACCATTTAAGGCCGCTGACGCCGATGTCGAGGCGCTGCTGCTGGTTGGCCTCTACCAATTGCTCTACACCCGCGTTCCGGCTCACGCCGCTATCGGTGAGACTGTCGGTTGCGCCGACAAACTGAAAAAGCCTTGGGCCAAAGCCCTGCTCAACGCCGTGCTGCGTAACGCTCAGCGCGAAAGCGAAACGATTTTTGCCGAACTGGAACGCGATCCGGTGGTGCGCACCGCCCACCCGCGTTGGCTGCAAAAATCCTTGAAAGCATTCTGGCCAGAGCAATGGGAAGCCATCTGCGCGGCGAATAACGCGCATCCGCCGATGATTCTGCGGGTCAACCGCCGCCATCACAGCCGCGATGCTTATCTCGGCTTGCTGACCGACGCTGGCATCGCCGCCACACCGTGCGTTTACAGCCGCGATGGCATCGTCCTCGAAGCCGCCGCCGACGTGCGCAGCCTGCCGGGGTTTGCCGAAGGCTGGATCAGTGTGCAGGACGAAGCCGCGCAACTGGCCGCTGATTTGCTCGACCTCGCACCCGGCCAGCGGGTGCTCGACGCCTGCTGCGCGCCGGGCGGCAAGACTTGCCACATCCTCGAAGCCGAGCCGCAACTGGCCGGCGTGGTGGCGGTGGACCTGGAAGCCAAGCGTCTGGTGCGGGTTCGCGAAAACCTCGAACGCCTCAAGCTCAGCGCTGAACTGATCGCCGCCGACGGCCGCGACACCCAGGCGTGGTGGGATGGCAAACCGTTCCAACGCATCCTGCTGGACGCGCCGTGCTCGGCCACCGGCGTGATTCGCCGTCACCCGGACATCAAGCTGACCCGTCAGCCCGACGACATCGCCGCACTGGCGGTGCTGCAAGGCGAGTTGCTCGACGCCATGTGGATAACTCTCGAGGTGGGCGGCATTCTGCTCTACGCCACGTGCTCCACATTGCCGACCGAGAACACCGAAGTCATCGAAGCCTTCCTCGCCCGCACACCGGGCGCCCGCGAACTGGACCTCGCCACGGCGGCCGGCATCAAGCAGCCCCATGGTCGCCAGTTGCTGGCCCAGGAAGGCGGACATGACGGGTTCTACTACGCCAAGCTGATCAAGATTGCCGCCGCGCGCGGTTAACCGGTTTAAGGGAGTGACTGGATGAAAATCATCATCCTCGGCGCAGGGCAGGTCGGCGGTTCGCTGGCGGAACACTTGGCCAGCGAGGCCAACGACATCACCGTGGTCGACACCGATGGCGAACGCCTGCGTGACCTCGGCGATCGGCTGGATATCCGCACCGTACAAGGTCGCGGCTCGTTCCCGACCGTGCTGCGCCAGGCCGGGGCCGACGACGCCGACATGCTGGTCGCCGTGACCAACAGCGATGAAACCAACATGGTCGCCTGCCAAGTCGCCCACACCTTGTTCCACACCCCGACCAAAATCGCCCGGGTGCGCGAAGCCGCGTACCTGACCCGCGAAGAACAGCTGTTCCAGAACGAAGCGATTCCGGTAGACGTGCTGATCAGCCCGGAACAAGTGGTGACTAACTACATCAAGCGCCTGATCCAGCATCCGGGCGCCTTGCAGGTGATCGACTTCGCCGAAGGCAAGGCGCAACTGGTGGCGGTGCGGGCTTATTACGGCGGGCCGTTGGTGGGCCAGCAGCTGCGGCAGTTGCGCGAGCACATGCCGAACGTCGAAACCCGCGTGGCCGCGATTTTCCGTCGCGACCGGCCGATCCTGCCGCAAGGCGATACGGTGATCGAGGCCGACGACGAAGTATTTTTCATCGCCGCCAAAGCGAACATTCGCGCGGTGATGAGTGAAATGCGTCGTCTCGACGAGACCTACAAACGCATCGTCATTGCCGGTGGCGGGCAGATCGGTGAACGTCTGGCCGAGGCCATCGAAAGCCGTTACCAGGTGAAGATCATCGAGATGAACCCGGCACGTTGCCGCCATCTCTCGGACCACCTCGACAGCACCGTGGTGTTGCAGGGCAGCGCCTCGGATCGCGACCTGCTGCTGGAAGAGAACATTGCCGACGCCGATCTGTTCCTGGCCCTGACCAACGATGACGAAGCCAACATCATGTCGTCGCTGCTGGCCAAGCGCCTTGGCGCGAAGAAGGTGATGACCATCATCAACAACCCGGCCTACGTCGATCTGATCCAGGGCGGCGACATCGACATAGCCATCAGCCCGCAACTGGCGACCATCGGCACCTTGCTGGCCCACGTGCGCCGTGGCGATATCGTCAGCGTGCATTCACTGCGCCGGGGCGCGGCAGAGGCCATCGAGGCCATTGCCCATGGCGATTCGAAATCCAGCAAGGTCATCGGCAAGGCCATCGAGAACATCGGCCTGCCGCCGGGCACCACCATTGGCGCGATCATTCGCGACGAAGAAGTGATCATCGCCCACGACGACACCGTGATCGAAACCGGCGACCATGTGATTTTGTTCCTTGTGGATAAAAAGCATATTCGCGATGTGGAGAAGCTGTTCCATGTGGGGTTGAGCTTCTTCTGATCCTGATTTTTTCAGTACCTGCATAGGCCCTATCGCTGGCAAGCCAGCTCCCACAGTTTTTTGGTTGTTTACAATATGATGTACACCAAAGAACCCTGTGGGAGCTGGCTTGCCAGCGATGGCGGCGTCAAAGGCAAAAAAAATATCCCCTGACACCCGCAGAAAAGGAATCCACCGATGATCGAATCCCTGGAAAAAATGCTCGCCAAAGGTGTGGATAACTCATTGCTGCGCTTCGGCCTGGGCAAGGGATATCTGGATCTGGGTGAAAACGCCAAGGCTGCCGAGCATTTCCAGCGCTGCGTCGAGATCGATCCGAAGTATTCGGCGGCCTGGAAACTACTGGGCAAGGCCCATCTGGCACTGGCGGACCATGCAGCCGCGCGCCTGGCTTGGGAACAGGGTCTGGAAGTCGCCCGCAACCATGGCGACAAGCAGGCAGAGAAGGAAATGACGGTGTTTCTGAAAAAGCTCGATCGCGCTGATCAGAGGTAACGCAAGCCGATACCCTCGGCGTCCACCTGCACCACTTCCATACGCACTCGCGGCGCGCCTGTGGGTAAGTCCTGAACCTGGCCGTAGACCACCGCGCCTCTGGGTAGAGAGGACAGTGCCGGATGCTTGACGTAGACACCCGTGGTCGAAAGATTGCGCGTCTGGCCCAGGCATTCGCCAAGGCTTTCGTGCGTAATCTTGATGCGAAATGATTTGCGATGTTCGGACATCTACTGCGCCCTTGAATGAACGGTTGTGGATAACCTCGAGTCAAGGTTATCCACAGATCATGCCAACCAACTCAATACCAGCGTTCTTCACCTGGTGGACGCTTCTTGAAGCGCTTCATGCTCCACATGTACTGACTCGGATAAGCCCGCACATAGCGCTCGACCACTTTACTCATGGCTGCACAGGATTCGGCGGTGTCGGTGCTGTACATGGCTTCGGGTGCAGCTTCCAGGATCACTTTGTAGCCAGAACCGTCCGGCAAGCGCAGCGCATGCAGGAACACGCCGACCGCTTTGCCGCCGGCGAGCATGTTCGGTACGAACTTGCTGGTCAGCGCTTGGGTGGCGAAGAACGGCACAAAGATCCCGGCGGATTCGGCCGGTTCCGGGTCAGCAGGAATGCCCACTGCACCACCTTTGCGCACTTCCTTGATGACGCTGAGGATGCCTTCCTTGGTGGACGCGGCCACTTTGTTGCCAAGCTGTACCCGCTGCTTCTGCAGCAACTCGTCCACCGCCTTCAATTTTGGCGGGCGGTAGAAAATGATCGGTTTGCATTGGCTGCAATAGAAGTGGTTGAGCACTTCCCAGTTGCCCAGGTGGCTGGTGATGCCGACCACGCCTTTGCCAGAGGCGAGGGCGTCTTTCAATACATCGAGACCTTCGACTTCGCGCACCAGATCGATGGAGCGCTGGGCCGGCCAAATCCAGGCGCAGGCGCTTTCGGTCAGGGACTTGCCGATGTCCTTCAGACTCTGGCCTACCAGACGTTCGCGCTCGGCGGGGTCCATGTCCGGAAAGCATTTGGACAGGTTGATCCGCACCACGTCGCGGGAACGGTTGGGAAATTTCCACATCATCCAGCCAATCGCCGAGCCCACGGCCTGCACCGCTCGCCACGGGAGCAGGGCAAACAGCCGCAGAGCGCCTACCAGCAAGGCGCCTTTAAACTTATCCACAGGTCACTCCTGATCTTGTGCTGTGCGTGAACCGGCCATTCTAACCGCCGTTCGCCAGCTGCGCGTAGCGGTCGCAATCCTGCGTGTGGTCCATGACCATGCCCGAAGCCTGCATCAGCGCGTAGCAAATGGTCGGTCCGACAAACGTGAAGCCGGCCTTTTTCAAACCTTTGCTCATCTCCACGGCGGTCGGCGTGACGGCCGGGACTTCGCTGCGATCCTTGAAATGATTGATCACGGGCGTACCGCCGACGAAGGACCAGAGAAACGCCACCGGGTCCTCCAGCGCCAGCCAGGCCTGGGCGTTGCGTCGGGCCGCATTGAGCTTGAGGCGGTTGCGGATGATGCCCGGATCGAGCATCAATTCATCGATTTCCGCATCGCTCATCTGCGCCACGCGCTGCACGTCGAAGCCAAACATCACCTGACGATAATGCTCACGCTTGCGCAGCACAGTGATCCAGGAAAGGCCGGCCTGGAACCCTTCGAGCAAAAGCAACTCGAACAAACCCTGCGCATCGCGTAGCGGCGTGCCCCACTCCTGATCGTGATAAGCCATGTACAGCGGATCTTCGGAACACCAAAAGCAGCGTGGCATAAGGCTCCAGGGGGCGTGCGCAGCAATGAATCGGGTATACTCCCGCTCTTTAAATCGCAGCCCAAGAAACAGGTGAATTTCGTGAGCCAGCCTACGCCAGCCGTGCGTACCTTCCAAGACTTGATCCTCGCCCTCCAGCAATACTGGGCCGAGCAAGGTTGTGTGGTACTTCAGCCCTACGATATGGAAGTAGGCGCCGGCACTTTCCACACTGCAACATTCCTGCGCGCCATTGGCCCGGAAACCTGGAACGCCGCCTACGTGCAGCCAAGCCGTCGTCCGACTGACGGCCGCTACGGCGAAAACCCGAACCGTCTGCAGCACTACTATCAGTTCCAGGTAGTCCTGAAGCCGAACCCGGACAACTTCCAGGAACTGTACCTGGGCTCGCTCAAGCACGTCGGCCTGGACCCATTGGTCCACGACATCCGTTTCGTCGAAGACAACTGGGAATCGCCGACCCTCGGCGCCTGGGGTCTGGGCTGGGAAGTCTGGCTCAACGGCATGGAAGTGACGCAGTTCACTTACTTCCAGCAAGCGGGCGGCATCGAGTGCTACCCGGTGACCGGCGAGATCACCTACGGTCTTGAGCGTCTGGCCATGTACTTGCAAGGCGTGGACTCAGTCTACGACCTGGTCTGGGCTGACGGTCCGTTCGGCAAAGTGACTTACGGCGACGTGTTCCACCAGAACGAAGTGGAGCAGTCCACTTACAACTTCGAACACGCCAACGTCGAGAAGCTGTTCGAGCTGTTCGATTTCTATGAAAGCGAAGCCAAGCGCCTGATCGAACTCGACCAGCCGCTGCCGTTGCCGAGCTACGAAATGGTGTTGAAGGCTTCCCATACCTTCAACCTGCTGGATGCGCGCCGGGCGATCTCGGTAACAGCGCGTCAGCAATACATTCTGCGTGTGCGCACCCTGGCGCGTTCCGTTGCGCAAGCCTACCTGCTGGCTCGCGCCAAGCTCGGCTTCCCGATGGCGACCCCGGACCTGCGTGACGAAGTACTGGCCAAGCTGGAGGCTGCACAATGAGTGCTCTGGATTTTCTGGTTGAACTGGGCACTGAAGAACTGCCACCCAAGGCCCTGAATACGCTGGCCGAGGCGTTTCTCGCCGGTATCGACAAGGGCCTGCAAGCTGCCGGCCTGAACTACGAGACCAAAACCGTTTATGCCGCGCCGCGCCGTCTGGCCGTGCTGATCACCTCGCTGGCCACCCAGCAGCCGGATCGCAGCATCAACCTCGATGGCCCGCCACGTCAGGCGGCATTCGATGCCGAAGGCAACCCGACCCAAGCGGCACTGGGCTTTGCCAAGAAGTGCGGCGTCGACCTGAGCGAAATCGATCAGAGCGGCCCGAAACTGCGCTACAGCCAAAGCATCGCCGGCAAGCCGACCGCAAGCCTGCTGCCGACCATCGTCGAAGATTCGCTGAACGACCTGCCGATCCCGAAACGCATGCGTTGGGGCGCTCGCAAGGAAGAGTTCGTGCGTCCGACCCAGTGGCTGGTCATGCTGCTCGGTGACCAGGTCGTCGACTGCACCATCCTCGCCCAGAAGGCCGGTCGCGATTCCCGTGGTCACCGCTTCCATCATCCGGAAAACGTGCGCATCAGTTCGCCGTCGAGCTACTTGTCTGATCTGCGTGCCGCTTATGTACTGGCCGATGCCAACGAGCGTCGCGAAATCATCAGCAAGCGCACCGAAGAACTGGCGACCCGCCAGGAAGGCACCGCGATCGTGCCACCGGCCCTGCTCGACGAAGTGACTGCGCTGGTCGAATGGCCAGTGCCGCTGGTGTGCTCGTTCGAGGAGCGCTTCCTCGACGTGCCGCAAGAAGCCCTGATCACCACCATGCAGGACAACCAGAAATACTTCTGCCTGCTGGATGCCGACGGCAAGTTGCTGCCACGTTTCATTACCGTGGCCAACATCGAAAGCAAAGACCCGCAGCAAATCATCGCCGGTAACGAAAAAGTGGTTCGTCCACGCCTGACCGACGCCGAGTTTTTCTTCAAGCAAGACAAGAAGCAGAAACTCGAAGATTTCAACCTGCGCCTGCAAAACGTGGTGTTCCAGGAAAAACTCGGCAGCGTCTACGACAAGGCCGAACGTGTTTCCAAACTGGCCGCCTACATCGCCGCGCGCATCGGCGGCAACGCTTCGTGGGCTGCTCGCGCAGGCCTGCTGTCCAAGTGCGACCTGGCGACCGAAATGGTCGGTGAGTTCCCGGAGATGCAAGGTGTCGCCGGTTACTACTACGCCCTCAACGATGGCGAGCCGGAAGACGTCGCACTGGCGCTGAACGAGCAGTACATGCCACGCGGTGCTGGCGCCGAACTGCCGTCCACCCTGACCGGTGCGGCCGTGGCCATCGCTGACAAGCTCGACACCCTGGTCGGCATCTTCGGCATCGGCATGCTGCCAACCGGCAGCAAAGACCCGTACGCCCTGCGCCGTGCAGCACTTGGCGTGCTGCGCATCCTGATCGAGAAACAACTCGATCTGGACCTGAACGATGCCGTGGCTTTCGCCGTCGCTGCGTTCGGTGCCAAGGTCAAGGCTGCCGGCCTGAACGACTCGGTGCTGGAGTTCATCTTCGACCGTCTGCGTGCCCGTTACGAAGACGAAGGCGTCGATGTGGCGACCTACCTGTCGGTACGTGCCCTGAAGCCGGGTTCCGCCTTGGACTTCGACCAGCGCGTGCAAGCGGTAGAAGCGTTCCGCAAGTTGCCGGAAGCCGCTGCCCTGGCCGCGGTGAACAAGCGTGTGTCGAACCTGCTGAGCAAGGTCGAAGGCTCGGTGCCTACGGTCGTGGAAGCCAAGTACTTCGACAATGCCAACGAGTTCTCCCTGTACTCGGCGATCCAGCAGGCAGACCAGGCCGTCCAGCCGATGGCTGCAGCACGTCAGTACAGCGAATCGCTGGCGCGCCTGGCCGCCCTGCGCGAGCCGGTGGATGCGTTCTTCGAAGCCGTGATGGTCAATGCGGAAGATGCCAAGGTCCGCGCCAACCGTTACGCCTTGCTGGCGCGTCTGCGTGGGCTGTTCCTCGGCGTCGCCGATATTTCGTTGCTGGGGTAAGACTGTTTGAAACTGCTGATTCTCGATCGGGACGGAGTGATCAATTACGACTCCGACGCTTACATCAAGTCGGTGGAGGAGTGGATTCCGCTTCCCGGTTCGATCGAAGCCATCGCGCAGTTGAGCAAGGCCGGCTGGACGGTAGCCGTCGCTACCAACCAGTCGGGCATCGCTCGCGGTTATTACGACATCGCCACTCTGGACGCCATGCACGAGCGCCTGCGCTCACTGGTGGCAGAGCAGGGCGGTGAAGTCGGCCTGATCGTCTACTGCCCGCACGGGCCGGACGATGGCTGCGATTGCCGCAAGCCAAAACCCGGGATGTTGAAAAACATCGCCGCTCATTACAACGTGTCGCTGACTAATCTATGGTTCGTCGGCGATAGTCTCGGTGACCTGGAAGCCGCCAAAGCCGTCGATTCTCAGCCAGTTTTGGTAAAGACCGGGAAAGGCGAAAAGACTTTGGGCAAGACCCTCCCGGTAGGCACATTGATTTTCGACGATCTGGCGGCGATTGCCGCAGAACTTATCCACAATTAGAGCTCTTTCGAAATCCTGACCAAGGAATGTTCGGGAGTGCGCTTGAACCGTAACGGTAAACGTCGCCATGTCGATACTGCAGGCCATCAGGACCTTTCTTTTTTACCTGCTGCTGGGCACCAGTTCCCTGCTGTGGTGCAGCCTGAGTTTTTTTATCGCGCCCTTTCTGCCGTTCAAGGCGCGCTATCGCTTCATCAACGTCTACTGGTGCCGTTGCGCCTTGTGGCTGAGCAAGGTGTTCCTCGGTATCCGCTACGAAGTGAAGGGCGCCGAGAATGTACCGGATCGGCCTTGCGTGATTCAGTCGAACCACCAAAGCACTTGGGAAACGTTCTTCCTCTCGGCGTACTTCGAGCCTTTGAGCCAGGTGCTCAAGCGCTCATTGCTGTTTGTACCGTTCTTTGGCTGGGCCATGGCCATGCTGCGACCGATCGCCATCGACCGCGACAACCCGAAAGCGGCGCTCAAGCATGTGGCAAAGAAGGGTGATGAACTGCTTAAAGACAACGTTTGGGTACTGATCTTTCCTGAAGGCACGCGTGTTCCTTATGGCACCATCGGCAAGTTCTCTCGTGGCGGCACCGCGTTGGCGGTCAATGCCGAGCTACCGGTGTTGCCGATTGCGCACAATGCCGGCAAGTTCTGGCCGAAAACCGGTTGGGCGAAAAAGCAGGGTGTCATCACCGTAATCATCGGTGCACCGATGTATGCCGAAGGTAGCGGACCGCGCGCCATCGCCGATCTGAACGATCGCGTACAGGCCTGGAACGAGCAGATGCAACGGGAAATGGGCTCGCTGCCACCAGCGCCGCAAGCACCTGTTTCCAACGATCAGGTGGCTGTCTGAGATTCTGTGGATAACCTGTGTACCGTTTAGTGTAAAAACGGCGTAATTATTCCTAACGCGATGATTTACATAGATATTTGTTAAACTGATAAAAATCGCGAAAACGTGCATAAGTTTTTTTCGGGCGCAAAAAAACCGGCAGATATAGCCGGTTTTTTTATGCCCGTAATCATGCTGTTTCACTCTTCTAACAACGGGAAGTGCAAACTGAAACACGTGCCTTTTCCCACCACGCTCCGACACTCGATTCTCCCCCCATGGCGATCCATCACGGCCTTGACCATCGACAGCCCCAGACCCACGCCATCGATGCCTTGAGCCGAGGAAAAGCGTCGGTACTGAGTGAACAGCGCGGGTAATTCCTCTGCGGCGATGCCCTTGCCTTGATCGATCAATTCGCAGATCAGCCATCCCTCGCTGCACTTGATCAGCAAACGAACGCAGGTCCCGCTGGCGCTGTACTTGATCGCGTTCTCCAGCAGATTGAACAGTGCCCGGGTCAGCAACGCCTGATCTGCCAGGATTATGCTTTCCTGCGCTTGCTCATCAATCTGCTGAAGCAGCTCGATTTGCTTCTGCTGGGCAATCGGCAATGCCTGATCCAATACGTCCAGCACCAACATCGCAAACAGACTCGGCTGGAATTCATACGCCTCGGACTCGGCTTTCGCCAGTTGAACAAAGCCGTCGGTCAGGTCCAGCGCCCGACGCACTTGTCGGTCTATCTGGTCGAACAGCTGCGTATCACCCCCCACTTGATGGCGATGCACATCGAGCAAGGCGAGAATCGCTGAATGGGGCGCACGCAGGTCATGGGAGAGAAAGCGCAGTAACACGCCACGTTGTTCTTCGGCGGCGCGTTCGGCACTCAGATCAGTCAGGCTCAGCAGCCAGCCAATCGGCAATTCACCGTCCTCTGGCAGCAGTGCCGCGCGCTCCAAACGCAGGCTGCGTTCCTTGTGATCGCGAAACTCCAGCAGCGGCAGGGTGGTTAGCTGCGGGGCTGACTCGCTGCCGATGTGCGGATAACCAAGTAATGCCAACTGATCAAGAACATCGGCGCCAACCAGATCGCTGCCAAACAGCTCCCGGGCGTTGCGGTTGCCCAATAGAATGCGGCCCCGTGGATCACTGATCAGGGTAGCGACCGGTAAATACTCCAGACCGTCAGCGATAAAACGTCGGGTGTCGCGGGTGCGGCTCATGGCTTGCTCAAGGGCCATGATTTGTCCCTGCAAACGATCGGTGCCGGAAAACTGTGCGCGACGACGTTCGGGAAATACTTTCGGCTCACTGTCCAGGCGCGACAGTTCCCAGCCGAAATAAGTGAGCACTACGCTCAGTCGCCGCCAGTTCCAGATCAGGTATCCAAACAGTATTCCCAGCACAGCGGGTGTGGGTGACCACCACCTTCGCGTCTCTGCCAGACCGAAGCTTGTGAGTAACGCCGCAGCGATGCCCACCAATGTCACCCAAAGCGCCAGACGCGGACGCCACAGCAATAGCCCAAGCACGAAAATCACCAGCAGCACCGAAAGTGCTGCGCTCAGGCTTGGCGTTGCGTCGCGCAGGTTAATTTGCGTGCGATAGGACAACAGCGCGGTCAATGGCAGCAGCACCAGGCTTATCCACAGCCATTCGCGCACCAATTGCCGAAACAATCCCTGAACCTGACTCGGTTCGCGACTTTCGTGGGAACGCGGGCTATTCATGGAAAGGGCTGAGAAGGGTGAATGGTTTCATAGGCCACTGGTCTGAGGAGGACATGGATGTGAAGAATCATAGCGGACGTCGACCAACGGCGAGCCGCTTACTTTGACTCTCCCCTGCGAGTCGCTATTGTCTTATTCACAGCGGAATGCTCCCTGAGCCCAAGGAATTACCGCACATGCGTGTTGCGATACTGGACGACGAACCGGCTGAATTGCGCCGGGTGGAACAGACTCTCCATCAGATGAGCCAGCCTGAGGAAGATGACTGGTCCCTGCACAGCTTTGAGAGGGGAGAAGACCTGTTGCGGGAACTGCGCCGGAACACCTTCGACTTGTTGATCCTAGACTGGCAACTGCCGGACCTCACCGGGATAGAGCTCTTGTGCTGGACCCGCGAACACATGGAAGTCCCTCCCCCTGCCATCATGCTCACCAGCCGCGATGGCGAAAACGACATCGTTCAGGCCTTGAACGCCGGGGCCGATGACTATGTCAGCAAACCCTTCCGTCCCAATGAATTGAAAGCGCGTGTCGCTGCGGTGTTGCGCCGACACAGTCAACAACGCAGCGCGGCAACCGAAGTGCTGAGTTTCAACGACCTGGTGTTCGACGATGCCGAGCTCACCGTCAATCGCGCCGGCAGCCCCATCGTCATGACAGAACGGGAATACCGTTTGGCTCGCTGCCTGTTCACCAATCTGGGTCGGCCGTTGTCCCGGGAGTATCTTTATCAGCGATTCTGGACTCATGAAGAGATGGTTTCTTCGCGTCCTCTGGATACCCACATCTACCGGTTGCGCAATAAGCTGGGATTGACTGCCGACCGTGGCTGGCAGTTGCTGACTATCTATGGATACGGGTATCGGTTGGAGAGTGTGGCTGCAACTATTGAATAGGGCTGTGGATCATTAATCTATCGGCAATAAAAAAGGCCAACGCATAAGCGTTGGCCTTTTCGTTTGGCGGGAGGCCTGAATCAGAAATCCAGGTTGGAAACCGCCAGGGCGTTGCTTTCGATGAAGTCACGGCGAGGTTCGACCGCATCACCCATCAGGGTGTTGAAGATCTGGTCTGCGCCAATGGCGTCTTCGATGGTCACTTTGAGCATCCGGCGCTGGCTTGGGTCCATGGTGGTTTCCCACAGCTGGTCCGGGTTCATCTCACCCAGACCTTTGTATCGCTGGATGGTGTGACGCTTGGTGCTTTCAGCCATCAGCCATTCAAGGGCTTCCTTGAACTCGGTCACCGGCTTCTTGCGTTCGCCACGCTGGATGTACGCGCCATCGTCCAGCAAGGTGCTCAATTGAGCGCCCAACGACACAACAGTCTTGTAATCGTTGCTGCCGAAGAAGTCACGGTTGAAGGTGATGTAGTTCGACAGGCCGTGAGAGATCAGCTCGACTTCTGGCAGCCAGACGTTACGTTCACGGTCTTCGCGCAGGCTGGCCTTGTAAACCAGACCGGACTTCTCAACGGTGCGTAGACGTACTTCGAACTGAGCCATCCAATCCTGCATCGCTGCGTGGTCGGACAGTTGCTCCATGCTCACCGCTGGCAGGTAGATGAAGTGCTCGGTCAGTTCCTGTGGATACAGGCGTGACAGACGCTTGAGGGTCTTCATCACGAGGCGGAAGTCATTGACCAGGCGCTCAAGGGCTTCGCCGGAAATACCCGGTGCTTCTTCGTTCAGGTGCAGGCTCGCGTCTTCCAGGGCCGACTGCGTCATGTACTCTTCCATGGCGTCGTCGTCTTTGATGTATTGCTCTTGCTTGCCTTTCTTCACTTTGTACAACGGCGGCTGAGCGATGTAGATGTAGCCACGCTCGATCAGCTCCGGCAACTGACGGAAGAAGAATGTCAGCAGCAGGGTACGGATGTGTGAACCGTCGACGTCAGCATCCGTCATGATGATGATGTTGTGGTAACGCAGCTTGTCGATGTTGTACTCGTCGCGGCCGATGCCACAGCCTAGCGCGGTGATCAAAGTGCCCACTTCTTGCGAAGAGATCATCTTGTCGAAGCGCGCCTTCTCGACGTTCAGAATCTTGCCCTTCAACGGCAGGATAGCCTGGGTCCGGCGGTTGCGTCCCTGCTTGGCGGAGCCACCAGCAGAGTCACCTTCCACTAGGTACAGTTCGGACAGGGCAGGGTCTTTTTCCTGGCAGTCAGCCAGTTTGCCCGGCAGGCCGGCAATATCCAGCGCGCCTTTACGACGGGTCATCTCACGCGCCTTGCGCGCCGCTTCACGGGCACGGGCCGCGTCGATCATCTTGCCGACAACCAGCTTGGCTTCGTTCGGGTTTTCCAGCAGGAAGTCCGAGAAGTACTTACCCATTTCCTGTTCGACCGCGGTCTTCACTTCGGAAGAAACCAGCTTGTCTTTAGTCTGGGAGCTGAACTTAGGATCCGGCACTTTTACCGAAATGATTGCGGTCAGGCCTTCACGGGCGTCGTCACCGGTGGTCGCGACCTTGTGTTTCTTCGCCAGGCCTTCAGCTTCAATGTAGGTGTTCAGGTTACGCGTCAGCGCCGAACGGAAACCCACCAAGTGAGTACCACCATCGCGCTGCGGAATGTTGTTGGTGAAGCACAACAGGTTCTCGTTGAAGCTGTCGTTCCACTGCAGGGCGATTTCCACGCCGATTCCATCTTCACGCTGAATGTTGAAGTGGAACACCTGGTTGACCGCAGTCTTGTTGGTATTCAGGTATTCAACGAATGCACGCAGGCCGCCTTCGTATTTGAACAACTCTTCCTTACCGCTGCGCTCATCCTTAAGGACGATGCCAACACCGGAGTTGAGGAAGGACAGTTCACGAATCCGCTTGGCCAGGATGTCCCAGCTGAAGTGGATGTTCTTGAATGTCTCGGCCGATGGCTTGAAGTGAATCTGGGTGCCGGTGGTTTCACTCTCACCAACGATTTTCATCGGTTCTTGTGGAACACCGTGGACGTAAGTCTGTTCCCAGATCTTGCCGCTACGGCGAACGGTCAGGACCAGTTCTTTTGACAGTGCGTTCACCACCGACACGCCTACACCGTGCAGACCGCCGGATACTTTGTAGGAGTTATCGTCGAACTTACCGCCGGCGTGCAGCACGGTCATGATGACCTCGGCTGCCGAAACGCCTTCTTCTTTGTGCACGTCTACCGGGATGCCACGGCCGTTGTCGCGAACGGTGATGGACTCATCCGGGTGAATGATGATGCTGATGTCGTCGCAGTGGCCGGCGAGAGCTTCGTCGATCGAGTTATCGACCACTTCGAACACCATGTGGTGCAGACCGCTGCCATCGTCGGTGTCACCAATGTACATACCGGGACGTTTGCGTACGGCATCCAGGCCTTTCAGCACTTTAATGCTCGTTGAGTCGTACGTATTTTCTTCGCTCAATGCCTTCACTCCCGATGGTCGTGGGTCTGGGTGATACGGCCCTGTTCCACGTGGAACAGAGCGACTGGCGTTTCCGTCTGCCAGCCTTCCCTCAATAATTCGTGATCTACACAGGTGATAAACACCTGGCAGCGTAAGTCTTCCAGCAAGCGGCAAAGCGCACGGCGATGTTGCTCGTCCAGTTCGGACGGCAAGTCATCCACCAGATAAATACACTGACCGCGTCGGGCCTGGC
Organism: Pseudomonas sp. SDO5591_S426; assembly: GCF_054070755.1. Taxonomy (NCBI): domain Bacteria; kingdom Pseudomonadati; phylum Pseudomonadota; class Gammaproteobacteria; order Pseudomonadales; family Pseudomonadaceae; genus Pseudomonas; species Pseudomonas sp. SDO5591_S426. The sequence continues at coordinate 27,556 of NZ_JBSVXD010000012.1, forward strand.
TTACCAAGTGCCCCTGGGCAATCCTTAATGCGCAGACCACTAACTTCTGCTGTCCACGAGACAAGATATCCGCGGCATTGTGTGCACCCAATCTGAGGCGCAAATCAGCACGTTGTGGTCCGGCCTGGGTATGACCCATTTGCTGATCCCGCTGAAGGGACCCGGCGAGCACAGCGCTCAACTCACGGTCTTTGTCCCAACCTCGGTAATAGCTGAGCGTTAAGCCCTCAAGCTCAACCAGCTCGCTCAAGGTCTGTTCAAAGACTGGCTTCAAGGCTTTGATATAGGCGCGGCGGTATTCATCGATTTCAGCGCTGGCCTGGCACAGTTCCCTGTCCCAAACCGCTTGCGAAACGGCGTCAAGTGTACCATGCCGCAGCCAAGAGTTTCTCTGGCGCAGGGCCTTCTGCAAGCGCTGCCAAGTTGACATGAACCGTGGTTCCACGTGGAACACACCCCAGTCGAGGAACTGCCGGCGAATTTTCGGCGCGCCCTCCAGCAAGCGAAAGCTGTCTGGGTTGATCAGCTGCAATGGCAGGATTTCCGCTAATTGCGCTGCGCTACGGGCATTTTGCCCGTCGATGCGGATCTGGAACTCCCCTTGGCGGTCTCGCGAAATACCGAGCGCGCTGTGCCCACCCTCCGCCAATTCAACCTGGCCAAACACCGTGCATGCCAATTGCTCGTACTGAATGACCGGCAACAGGCGGGTGCTGCGAAACGAACGGGCAAGCCCCAGCAGATGAATGGCTTCCAGAACACTGGTTTTGCCGCTGCCGTTGGCGCCGTAAAGAATGTTGATTCGGGGGGAGGGGGAGAAAGTCACCGGGTGCAGATTGCGCACCGCGGTGACCGAGACGCGACTTAAGGACATCTAGCTTCTGCTGAGCATGATTACAGACGCATCGGCATGACAACGTAAGCCGAATCGTCGTTGTCGGACTCTTGCACCAGCGCGCTGCTGTTGGAGTCGGACAGGATCAGGCGAACCTGCTCGGTGGTCATCACGCCCAGCACGTCGAGCAGGTAGCTCACGTTGAAGCCGATTTCCAGGGAGCCGCCGTTGTATTCAACACCCACTTCTTCTTCCGCTTCTTCCTGCTCCGGGTTGTTCGCCTGGATCTTCAGCTGACCATTGGCCAGTTGCAGGCGGATACCACGGTACTTCTCGTTGGACAGAATCGCGGTACGGCTGAAGGCTTCGCGCAACGCCTGACGGTCGCCGAGTACCAGCTTGTCACCGCCCTTCGGCAGAACGCGCTCGTAGTCCGGGAATTTGCCGTCTACCAGTTTCGAAGTGAAGGTGAATTCGCCGGTGGTGGCGCGGATATGGTGCTGACCCAGCACGATGCTGACGTTGCCATCCGGTTCGGTCAGCAGACGTGCCAGCTCGAGAATGCCTTTGCGCGGCACGATGACCTGGTGGCGATCCGGCTGACCGATATCGGCCTGCATGGAACACATCGCCAAGCGGTGACCGTCGGTGGCCACGGCACGGATGATCCCGGCAGAAACTTCCAGCAACATGCCGTTGAGGTAGTAACGCACGTCCTGCTGAGCCATCGCGAAGCTAGTGCGCTCGATCAAACGGCGCAACTTGCTTTGCTCGAGGCTGCAAGTCAGCGAGCCTGGGCCTTCTTCTACCGTCGGGAAATCATTGGCCGGCAGGGTCGACAGGGTGAAGCGGCTACGGCCAGCCTTCACGACGAGCTTCTGCTCATCGACCTTGATGTCGATCAGCGCATCGCCCGGCAAGCTTTTGCAGATGTCCATCAGTTTGCGCGCAGGCACAGTGATGGAACCTGGCTCGGCAGGCTCTTCAAGTTGAACACGACCGACCAGCTCGACTTCCAGGTCGGTACCGGTCAGCGACAATTGCTGGCCTTCGACAACCAGCAGCACGTTGGAGAGCACCGGCAAGGTCTGTCGGCGCTCGACGACGCCTGCGACCAGTTGCAGGGGTTTCAACAGGGCTTCGCGTTGAATGGTGAAATGCATGGTCTAGTCCCTTGCCTTAATAAGCTGCGCTGGTGTGCATCAAGTGGTCAGTGTACGCAGCAGGTTCTTGTAGTCCTCGCGGATGTCCGCGTCGGATTCCTTAAGTTCATTGATCTTGCGGCAGGCGTGCAAAACCGTCGTGTGGTCTCGTCCGCCAAACACGTCGCCGATTTCCGGCAAGCTGTGGTTGGTCAATTCCTTGGACAATGCCATGGCGACCTGACGCGGACGGGCGACCGAACGCGAACGGCGTTTGGACAGCAAATCGGAGATCTTGATCTTGTAGTACTCGGCGACGGTGCGCTGAATGTTATCCACAGAGACCAGTTTATCTTGCAGCGCCAACAGGTCCTTCAGGGATTCGCGAATCAGCTCGATGGTGATGTCGCGGCCCATGAAGTGCGAGTGGGCGATCACGCGTTTGAGCGCGCCTTCCAGTTCACGGACGTTGGAGCGAATGCGCTGGGCAATGAAGAACGCCGCGTCATGGGGCAGGTCGACTTTGGCCTGGTCGGCCTTCTTCATCAGAATCGCGACCCGGGTCTCCAGCTCCGGCGGCTCGACGGCTACCGTCAGGCCCCAACCGAAGCGGGATTTCAGGCGCTCTTCAAGGCCTTCGATTTCTTTCGGATAGCGGTCACTGGTGAGAATGACTTGCTGGCCACCTTCAAGCAGGGCGTTGAAGGTGTGGAAAAACTCTTCCTGGGAACGCTCCTTGCGGGCGAAGAACTGAATGTCATCGATGAGCAAGGCGTCTACCGAACGGTAGAAACGCTTGAACTCGTTGATCGCGTTCAGCTGCAAGGCCTTGACCATGTCGGCCACAAAGCGCTCGGAATGCAGGTACACAACCTTGGCGTTCGGGTTCTTCTTTAATAGGTGGTTACCCACAGCATGCATCAAGTGGGTTTTACCCAGACCCACGCCACCATAAAGGAAGAGCGGGTTGTAACCGTGCTTTGGGTTGTCCGCCACTTGCCAGGCCGCAGCCCGGGCCAGTTGGTTGGACTTGCCCTCGACGAAGTTTTCGAAGGTAAAGGTGCGGTTCAGATAGCTGGTGTGCTTGAGCGCGCCTTCTACCTGCACGGTACGTTGTTCGGAGCGAACCGGAGCCTGCTGCGAGCTGGCGCCAGCCATTGGGTCGAAACTGTCTCGTGACGGCTCTTCTTCAATGACCTCTGCGACTTTTTGCGTTGCGCGCTTGCTGGGTGCGGCGACCGATGCTTGCGCCGGAGCACTGACCGGTGCCGAAGTTGCCTGAACCTGGGACGCAGCCGCGGCAGCAGCCAACGGAGCATTCGGCGCAGCACGCGGCGCTGAGCTGCGTTTGCTGCCTATTAATAAGGAAAGCGCTGGCGCCATCCCATTGCCATGTTCATCGAGCAATTCCAGGACGCGGCCCAGGTACTTCTCGTTGACCCAGTCCAGGACAAAACGATTGGGCGCGTAGACACGCAACTCGTCGCCTTCGGCTTCGACCTGTAGTGGACGGATCCAAGTGTTGAATTGTTGGGCAGGCAGCTCATCGCGCAAAAGCTCAACGCACTGCTGCCAAAGTTCCACTGACACGGATATCCCCTAAGTTGAAAGCCGGTGAGGCAAAAACAAGCGGCCATTGTAGCGACCAGACGCTGACTTATCCACACGTAGGTGGCTCATCGACCAAGAAGAATCAACGTTTTATACGCAAAAAAGACGACCAATGGTCTGTGCATAAGCTCTGTGGATAACCGTGGTTAAGCTCATTGCACAACTGGGGGTGAAACTCGGTGGATAACCAGCCTGTGGATAAACCGACCTTTCACACACAGGTTTTCCGACAGCGCAGCACAGGCTTAACACGGTTTTCCACTGTAGTTGTCATTCTCTGTACATCACGTAATAAAAGGGCTAGATGTACTTATCCACAGAAGATTGCGTCCCTAGCTTTTATAAGCTTTACAGAAAAGCTTTAAATACTTTCCTTCTTTATTTTTATATTTAGTGAATGACCGATGACCGGCCAAAACGCCAGGAGATCTATTTATAAGGAAACGTTGGTTGGAAATTGACCTAGAGGCTTGCTTTCTCTAGAATCCCCGGTCTCTTAAAACGGGGGCCATTCCGGCCCGTTGTGGACGAACCAGGTAACACGACAATGAAACGTACTTTCCAACCAAGCACTATCAAACGCGCTCGTACCCACGGTTTCCGTGCTCGCATGGCTACCAAGAACGGTCGTGCCGTTCTGTCGCGTCGTCGCGCCAAAGGTCGTGCGCGTCTGGCAGTTTGATAAGCCGGCACTGGAGGTGAGTCAGGACTTCAGTCGGGAAAAGCGTCTGCTTACCCCCCGGCATTTCAAGGCAGTCTTTGACTCCCCTACCGGCAAGGTTCCGGGGAAAAATCTCCTGCTCCTTGCGCGCAACAACGATCTTGATCACCCCCGTCTCGGGTTGGTTATCGGGAAAAAGAGCGTAAAGCTCTCCGTCGAGCGCAATCGCCTCAAACGTCTGATGCGCGAATCGTTTCGCCTGAACCAGGATTTACTGGTCGGCTGGGACATTGTTATCGTCGCGCGCAAAGGTTTGGGGGACGTAGAAAACCCCGAATTGATTCAGCATTTCGGCAAACTCTGGAAGCGTCTGGCACGCAGCACGCCGGTACCAGCAGTCAAAACCGAAACTGTAGGGGTAGACAGTCCAGATGCGTAAACTGGCACTCGTTCCGATCCAGTTTTATCGCTATGCCATTAGTCCCCTGATGGCCAGTCACTGTCGTTTCTACCCCAGTTGTTCCTGCTACGCGTTGGAAGCCATCGAAAATCATGGCCTTCTACGCGGTGGCTGGCTGACCTTTCGTCGTTTAGGTCGCTGTCATCCGTGGAATCCCGGTGGTTATGACCCGGTTCCACCTATCCCTACCTCCCGTTCTTCTTCGATGGCCGAGTAATCATGGATATCAAACGCACGATCCTGATCGTCGCCCTGGCAATCGTGTCCTACGTTATGGTTCTTAAATGGAACCAGGACTATGGCCAGGCTGCCTTGCCGACTCAGAATGTTGCTTCCAGTACGACCGCCCCGGGCCTCCCGGATACGGCAACTGGCAATAAAGCGTCCGTCAGTGACGACATTCCACACGCCGCAAACGATACCAGTGCACCTGCCGAAACTCCGGTAGCGGCGAGCACCGACCTCATCCAGATCAAAACGGATGTGCTCGATCTGGCCATCGATCCACAAGGTGGTGATGTCGCACAGCTGAAACTGCCGCTGTATCCACGTCGCCAAGACCATCCGGAAATTCCGTTCCAGTTGTTCGACAACGGCAACGAGCGCACTTATCTGGCTCAGAGTGGCCTGATCGGCACCAACGGTCCGGACGCAAGTCCTACCGGTCGTCCGGTTTACTCCTCGGAGAAGAAGATTTATCAACTGGCTGACGGTCAGGACCAATTGGTCGTGGACCTGAAGTTCAGCAAGGACGGCGTCAACTACATCAAGCGTTTCACCCTGAAACGTGGCCTGTATGACGTAACCGTTTCCTACTTGATCGACAACCAGAGCGCTCAGCCCTGGTCCGGGGCGATGTTCGCGCAATTGAAGCGTGACGCCAGCTCCGATCCTTCTTCCAGCACCGCGACCGGCACCGCGACTTACCTGGGCGCCGCCCTGTGGACAAGTTCGGAGCCGTACAAGAAAGTGTCCATGAAGGACATGGACAAGGCCGCGCTGAAAGAAACCGTCACCGGTGGTTGGGTTGCCTGGCTGCAACACTACTTCGTGACCGCATGGATTCCGGAAAAGGGCGAAAACAATGTCGTCCAGACCCGTAAAGACAGCAAAGGCAACTACATCATCGGTTACACCGGTCCTTCGTTGACCGTTGCACCGGGTGCCAAGGCTGAAACCAGCGCCATTCTGTACGCCGGTCCGAAAAGCCAGGCAGTGCTGAAAGAGTTGTCCCCAGGTCTGGAACTGACTGTCGACTACGGCATTCTGTGGTTCATTGCTCAACCGATCTTCTGGTTGTTGCAACATATCCACGCCCTTGTGGGTAACTGGGGCTGGTCGATCATCTTCCTGACCATGCTGATCAAAGGGATCTTCTTCCCGCTGTCGGCTGCCAGCTACAAATCCATGGCGCGCATGCGTGCAGTGGCACCGAAACTGGCCGCGCTGAAAGAGCAACATGGCGACGACCGGCAGAAAATGTCGCAAGCCATGATGGAGCTGTACAAGAAAGAGAAGATCAATCCGCTGGGTGGTTGCTTGCCAATCCTCGTGCAGATGCCGGTTTTCCTGTCCTTGTACTGGGTTCTGCTGGAAAGCGTTGAAATGCGCCAGGCGCCGTTCATGCTGTGGATCACTGACCTGTCGATCAAGGATCCGTTCTTCATTCTGCCGATCATCATGGGCGCAACCATGTTCATCCAGCAGCAGCTGAACCCGACTCCTCCGGATCCGATGCAAGCGAAGGTCATGAAAATGATGCCAATCATCTTCACCTTCTTCTTCCTGTGGTTCCCGGCCGGTCTGGTGCTGTACTGGGTAGTGAACAACTGCCTGTCGATCGCACAACAGTGGTACATCACTCGTAAGATCGAAGCGGCTACCAAAGCAGCTGCCTGATTTACACTGTGGATAACCACTCAAAACGCCCCCTAGTGGGGCGTTTTGCTATCTGTCACTTTTGTATGGATACCGGTTTATGAGCGCTCCTCGTGAAACCATCGCCGCCGTCGCCACCGCTCAAGGTCGCGGCGGTGTCGGCATCGTTCGTATTTCCGGGCCGTTGGCCAGCGTTGCGGCCAAGGCCTTCAGTGGTCGCGAACTCAAGCCGCGTTTCGCTCACTACGGTCCGTTCCTCGGTGAAAACGACGAGGTGCTCGATCAGGGCATCGCATTGTATTTTCCCGGACCGAACTCCTTTACTGGCGAAGATGTATTGGAATTACAGGGTCATGGCGGCCCGATCGTCCTGGATATGTTGCTGCAACGTTGCCTTGGACTGGGTTGCCGTCTCGCTCGACCGGGTGAATTTAGTGAACGTGCATTCCTCAATGACAAGCTCGACCTCGCCCAGGCCGAAGCCATCGCCGATCTGATCGAAGCCAGTTCTGCACAGGCGGCCCGAAATGCACTGCGTTCCTTGCAAGGCGCATTTTCCACACGTGTGCATAACCTCACGGAGCAACTGATCGGTCTGCGGATTTATGTCGAGGCCGCAATCGACTTCCCGGAAGAAGAAATCGACTTCCTCGCGGATGGCCACGTGCTCAGCATGCTCGACAAGGTCCGCGATGAGTTATCCACTGTCATGCGCGAAGCCGGGCAGGGCGCTTTGTTGCGCGATGGCATGACGGTGGTGATTGCCGGCCGTCCGAATGCCGGTAAATCCAGTTTGCTCAATGCGCTGGCCGGACGGGAAGCGGCGATTGTGACCGAGATTGCCGGCACAACCCGCGATGTCCTGCGCGAACATATCCACATTGACGGCATGCCACTGCACGTCGTCGACACCGCTGGCTTACGTGACACCGATGATCATGTGGAAAAAATCGGCGTCGAGCGGGCGTTGAAAGCCATCGGCGAAGCGGATCGCGTACTGTTGGTTGTGGATGCCACCGCTCCTGAAGCGGCTGACCCGTTTGCTTTGTGGCCGGAATTCCTCGAAACCCGTCCAGATCCTGCCAAAGTCACGCTTATCCGCAACAAGGCAGACCTTACGGGTGAAGCCATTGCTCTGGAAGTCAGCGAGGATGGTCATGTCACCATCAGCCTGAGCGCGAAGTCTGGCGGCGTTGGTCTTGAGCTTCTACGCGAACATTTGAAAGCCTGCATGGGTTATGAACAGACGTCCGAAAGCAGCTTCAGCGCACGCAGGCGTCACCTGGAAGCCTTGCGCCATGCCAGCGACTCCCTGGAACACGGCCGTGCCCAACTGACCCTGGCCGGAGCCGGCGAACTGTTGGCCGAGGATCTGCGACAAGCACAGCAATCGCTGGGGGAAATCACCGGTGCGTTCAGCTCCGATGACCTTTTGGGGCGAATCTTCTCCAGTTTCTGCATCGGTAAATAGTCCTTCCGCAGTTCCACAGACAGGCCGTTCGTGCCTGTCTGCCTCTTTCTTTCTGAAACCAGCACTCGAACGCCATGCGGATTCTGTCTGCCTGGCTTTTTTTTGTGTCCAGATTTTGTTCCCGTAGCGCTTTTCTGTGGATTAAGCCCTGTGAATAACCGTGGCTAAGGGCAGTTGATAACAGGGCCTTAAAACTGAACATAACTGCCTCTGTGGATAACCACCTCTTTCATCCACAGGCTTAAACCGGTTATCCAAGGGCCTCATTGGCACATGGTCACAGGGTTTTGGATCTCTGTACATATTGTAAATAAAGGCCTTCAGCGTTCTATCCACAGAAAGGTGCCTCAGTAGAAATAAACATAAAAACAAAGATTTAATAAATTTCTCTCTTTTTAATTTCTATAACCCCGACTTCTCCACAGCTGGTTAAATTTTGTGCAAAGGGTTCTTTAGGAAGGGCGAAGTCCCTATACTTGTCGACCAGGTCCAAAAACCTGAGCTCAAACTATTCCTGAATTACCTACTTAAGCAGGCACGAGGTGCGTGGTGGATTTCCCTTCCCGTTTTGAAGTGATCGTCATCGGCGGCGGTCATGCCGGTACCGAGGCAGCACTGGCCTCAGCACGTATGGGGGTCAAAACCCTGTTGCTGACGCATAACGTGGAAACCCTCGGTGCCATGAGTTGCAACCCTGCCATTGGCGGGATCGGCAAAAGCCACCTGGTCAAGGAAATCGATGCCCTTGGCGGCGCGATGGCCATCGCTACCGATAAAGGTGGTATCCAGTTTCGTGTACTGAACAGCCGCAAAGGCCCGGCCGTGCGTGCAACCCGCGCGCAGGCAGACCGGGTTCTGTACAAGGCCGCTATCCGCGAAATCCTGGAGAACCAACCGAACCTGTGGATATTTCAACAGGCCGCTGACGATCTGATTGTCGAGCAGGAACAAGTCCGTGGTGTTGTCACGCAAATGGGTCTGCGTTTTCTCGCCGATTCCGTGGTGTTGACCACCGGCACGTTCCTTGGTGGACTTATCCACATAGGTTTGCAGAATTTTTCCGGCGGTCGCGCCGGTGATCCACCGTCGATTGCCCTGGCTCACCGTTTGCGTGAACTGCCACTGCGCGTGGGTCGCCTGAAAACCGGTACGCCGCCACGTATTGACGCCCGATCTGTGGATTTCTCGGTGATGACCGAGCAGGCGGGCGATACGCCGATTCCGGTCATGTCGTTCATGGGCTCCAAAGAGCAGCATCCGAAGCAAGTGAGCTGCTGGATTACCCACACGAATGCGCGCACCCACGAAATCATTGCCGCGAACCTCGACCGTTCGCCGATGTATTCCGCTGCCGGTGAGATCGAAGGCATCGGCCCGCGTTACTGCCCATCGATCGAAGACAAGATTCATCGCTTTGCTGACAAGGAAAGCCACCAGGTCTTCATCGAACCGGAAGGTTTGACGACAAACGAGCTGTACCCGAACGGGATATCCACAAGCTTGCCATTCGACGTGCAATTGCAGATCGTTCAATCGATCCGCGGCATGGAGAACGCGCACATCGTGCGTCCGGGTTATGCGATCGAGTACGACTACTTCGATCCGCGCGACCTGAAATACAGCCTGGAAACCAAAGTCATCGGCGGTCTGTTCTTTGCCGGGCAAATCAACGGCACCACCGGTTACGAAGAAGCCGGCGCCCAGGGTTTGCTGGCCGGAACCAACGCCGCGCTGCGTGCACAGGGCAAAGACGCCTGGTGTCCGCGTCGCGATGAAGCGTATATCGGGGTACTGGTCGACGACCTGATTACTCTAGGTACCCAAGAGCCGTACCGGATGTTCACTTCCCGCGCCGAATACCGTTTGATCCTGCGCGAAGACAACGCCGACCTGCGCTTGACCGAGAAAGGTCGCGAACTGGGTCTGGTGGATGACGCGCGCTGGGCGGCTTTCAGCAAAAAACGCGAAAGCATCGAGCTGGAAGAACAGCGCCTGAAAAGCACTTGGGTCCGCCCGGGCACTGAACAAGGCGATGCGATTTCGGAAAAATTCGGTACGCCGCTGACTCACGAATACAACCTGCTCAATCTCTTGAGCCGTCCGGAGATCGACTACGCTGGTCTGATCGCCGTGACTGGTGGGGGCGCAGAAGATCCACAGGTCGCCGAACAGGTCGAAATCAAGACCAAGTACGCCGGCTACATCGATCGTCAACAGGATGAAATCGCCCGTCTGCGCGCAAGTGAAGACACGAAATTGCCTGTGGATATCGATTACACAAACATTTCCGGTCTCTCCAAAGAGATCCAGAGCAAGCTCGGTGCGACCCGTCCAGAAACATTGGGCCAGGCGTCGCGCATCCCGGGTGTTACGCCGGCAGCCATTTCGCTGTTGATGATTCATTTGAAAAAACGCGGCGCGGGCCGTCAGTTGGAGCAAAGCGCTTGAGTTCGTTGGTCACTTTGCAACACGCAGAAGAGTTATCCACAGGTGCCCGCCAGCTTGGTGTCACGCTGACTGAAACCCAGCACGCGCAGCTGCTGGGCTATCTGGCCCTGTTGATCAAATGGAACAAGGCTTACAACCTCACCGCCGTGCGTGATCCGGATGAAATGGTCTCGCGTCATTTGCTCGATAGTCTGAGCGTGATGTCTTTCATCGAAAATGGTCGTTGGCTGGATGTCGGCAGCGGCGGCGGCATGCCTGGCATCCCGCTGGCCATCCTGTTTCCTGAGTCGCAAGTGACCTGTCTGGACAGCAATGGCAAGAAAACCCGCTTCCTGACCCAAGTCAAACTCGAACTCAAACTGGATAACCTTCAAGTTATCCACAGTCGCGTCGAAGCGTTCCAGCCTGCGCAGCCGTTCAACGGGATTATCTCCCGGGCGTTCAGCAGCATGGAGAACTTCACCAACTGGACTCGCCACCTCGGCGACACCGATACACGTTGGCTGGCAATGAAGGGCGTTCATCCCGCCGATGAGCTGGTAGCATTGCCGGCAGACTTCCACCTCGATAGCGAACACGCCCTGGCCGTACCCGGTTGCCAAGGCCAACGCCATCTGCTGATACTGCGCCGCACGGCATGATTGGGAACACAAGCAAGAATGGCTAAGGTATTCGCGATTGCGAACCAAAAGGGTGGTGTGGGCAAGACCACCACCTGCATCAACCTCGCAGCATCCCTCGTCGCCACCAAGCGCCGGGTGTTGTTGATCGATCTCGATCCACAGGGCAACGCCACCATGGGTAGCGGTGTGGATAAACACGGCCTGGAAAACTCGGTCTACGACCTGTTGATCGGTGAATGCGACCTGGCCCAGGCCATGCACTACTCCGAGCATGGTGGTTACCAGTTGTTGCCGGCCAACCGTGACCTGACGGCTGCGGAAGTGGTTCTGCTGGAAATGCAGATGAAGGAAAGCCGCCTGCGCAGTGCGCTGGCGCCGATACGTGAAAACTACGATTACATTTTGATCGACTGCCCACCGTCGCTGTCGATGCTGACGTTGAACGCACTGGTTGCCGCCGACGGGGTAATTATCCCCATGCAGTGCGAGTATTTCGCGCTCGAAGGCTTGAGCGACCTTGTGGATAACATCAAGCGTATCGCGGAATTGCTGAACCCGAATCTCAAGATCGAAGGCTTGCTGCGTACGATGTACGATCCGCGCCTGAGCCTGATGAACGATGTCTCGGCCCAGCTCAAGGAACACTTCGGCGAGCAACTCTACGACACCGTCATTCCACGCAACATCCGTCTGGCCGAAGCGCCTAGCTACGGCATGCCGGCACTGGCGTACGACAAAGCATCGCGCGGCGCCGTTGCCTATCTGGCTCTGGCGGGCGAAATGGTTCGTCGTCAGCGCAAAAACTCACGCATCGCCGCTGCTCAGGCAACTTAAGGAATCCCCATGGCCGTCAAGAAACGAGGTCTCGGACGTGGACTGGATGCACTGCTGAGTGGTCCGACCGTCAGCTCGCTGGAAGAACAGGCGGCGCAAGCCGATCACCGTGAGCTGCAACACTTGCCCCTGGACTTGCTCCAGCGCGGCAAATACCAGCCGCGTCGTGATATGGATCCTCAGGCACTCGAAGAGCTGGCACTGTCGATCAAGGCCCAAGGCGTGATGCAACCGATCGTGGTACGCCCGATTGGCGGTGGCCGCTTCGAAATCATTGCCGGTGAACGCCGCTGGCGCGCCAGTCAGCAGGCCGGGCAGGAAACCATTCCGGCGATGGTGCGCGATGTGCCGGATGAAACGGCCATTGCCATTGCGCTGATCGAGAACATCCAGCGCGAAGACCTCAACCCGATCGAAGAAGCGGTGGCCTTGCAGCGTTTGCAGCAGGAATTCCAGCTGACCCAGCAACAAGTGGCCGAAGCTGTGGGCAAGTCCCGGGTGACCGTGGCCAACCTGCTGCGCCTGATCTCCTTGCCGGAAGTCATCAAGACCATGTTGTCCCACGGCGACCTGGAAATGGGTCATGCCCGTGCTTTGCTCGGTTTGCCGGATAATCAACAGGTTGAAGGGGCGCGACATGTTGTCGCACGCGGGCTGACTGTGCGCCAAACTGAGGCACTGGTTCGCCAGTGGTTGAGTGGCAAACCGGAGCCTGTCGAACCCGCAAAACCAGACCCGGATATCGCCCGTCTGGAACAGCGCCTGGCCGAGCGCCTAGGCTCTGCGGTGCAGATCCGCCACGGCAAGAAGGGAAAAGGGCAGTTGGTGATTGGCTACAACTCCCTGGATGAGCTTCAAGGCGTACTCGCACATATCCGCTGAAACATTTCCTCATGTAGCGCGCAGTCGGAAATCACTACCTGACAGTTGAATAGGGGCAGAACCGCCCCTATACTCTGCGCGCATTTTGTCGGCACAAATTATGCCAAGTTATTGAATTCCGGCAGCCGACCATTGGAGAGCAATAGTGATGGAAACCCGCACGCCAAACCGCTTGCCGTTCCATCGCCTGGCAGTTTTTCCGGTGTTGATGGCTCAATTCGTGGTCTTGCTCATTGCCGCTTTGGCGCTTTGGCAATGGCACGGAGTCGTTGCCGGATACTCGGGACTTTGCGGAGGCCTGATAGCCTTGCTGCCCAATGTGTATTTCGCTCACAGGGCATTTCGGTTTTCCGGCGCCCGAGCAGCCCAGTCCATCGTCCGGTCATTTTATGCCGGCGAGGCGGGGAAACTGATTTTGACGGCAGTGCTGTTTGCACTGGTGTTCGCAGGTGTGAAGCCATTGGCGCCGATTGCAGTATTCGGTGCCTTCGTGCTGACTCAGTCGGTCAGCTGGTTCGCTCCCCTGCTGATGAGAACAAGACTTTCGAGACCTTAGGGCGTTTGAGGCAACCATGGCAGAAACAACCGCTTCGGGCTATATCCAGCACCACTTGCAGAACCTGACCTTCGGTCAGCACCCTACCGGCGGCTGGGGCTTTGCCCACACCGCAGCAGAAGCCAAGGAAATGGGCTTCTGGGCTTTCCACGTCGATACCCTCGGCTGGTCGGTCGCATTGGGTCTGATCTTCGTTCTTCTTTTCCGCATGGCGGCAAAGAAGGCGACTTCCGGTCAGCCAGGTGCTTTGCAGAACTTCGTTGAAGTTTTGGTCGAATTCGTCGATGGCAGCGTGAAAGACAGCTTCCATGGCCGTAGCCCGGTGATTGCACCGCTGGCACTGACCATCTTCGTCTGGGTGTTCCTGATGAACGCCGTCGACCTGGTACCGGTCGACTGGATTCCTCAGCTGGCCATCCTGATCTCCGGCGATGCACACATTCCGTTCCGCGCCGTGTCGACTACCGACCCGAACGCTACCCTGGGCATGGCCCTGTCGGTATTCGCGCTGATCATTTTCTATAGCATCAAGGTCAAGGGCATCGGCGGCTTCATCGGCGAACTGACCCTGCACCCGTTCGGCAGCAAGAACATCTTCGTTCAGGCCCTGCTGATCCCGGTGAACTTCCTGTTGGAATTCGTGACCCTGATCGCCAAGCCGATCTCCCTGGCTCTGCGTCTGTTCGGCAACATGTATGCCGGCGAGTTGGTCTTCATTCTGATTGCTGTGATGTTCGGCAGCGGTCTGCTCTGGCTGAGCGGCCTGGGCGTAGTTCTGCAGTGGGCGTGGGCTGTGTTCCACATCCTGATCATCACCCTGCAGGCGTTCATCTTCATGATGCTGACCATCGTCTACCTGTCGATGGCGCACGAAGAAAACCATTAAGACCAGTCTCGACTAGTCTGATGTCCTTCCCGGTAAAACGGGAAGGGGCTCCTGACGGGGCATCTGAAACGATTTGTTTTACCGCTTTAAATTAAAAAAACCTAAACCATACGACGTAAAAGTCGGGAGGAAAGATGGAAACTGTAGTTGGTCTAACCGCTATCGCTGTTGCACTGTTGATCGGCCTGGGCGCACTGGGTACCGCAATTGGTTTCGGCCTGCTGGGCGGCAAGTTCCTGGAAGGCGCAGCGCGTCAGCCAGAAATGGTTCCAATGCTGCAAGTTAAAATGTTCATCGTTGCCGGTCTGCTCGACGCCGTAACCATGATCGGTGTTGGTATCGCTCTGTTCTTCACCTTTGCGAACCCGTTCGTTGGTCAGATCGCTGGCTAATTACTCGGATCTTCCGGGTAATTTGGTGTGATGGACAACGTAACTGCGAGGTGTTGGCGTGAACATTAATGCGACCCTGATTGGCCAGTCCGTTGCGTTCCTGATTTTTGTACTGTTCTGCATGAAGTTCGTATGGCCTCCGGTCATCGCGGCACTGCACGAACGTCAAAAGAAGATCGCTGATGGTCTGGACGCTGCCAGCCGTGCAGCTCGCGACCTGGAGTTGGCCCAAGAGAAAGCGGGTCAGCAACTGCGCGAAGCGAAAGCTCAGGCAGCTGAAATCATCGAGCAAGCCAAGAAACGCGGTAATCAGATTGTTGAAGAGGCTGTTGAAAAAGCCCGTATCGACGCTGACCGTGTGAAGGTTCAGGCTCAAGCCGAGATCGAACAGGAACTGAACAGTGTCAAAGACGCTCTGCGTGCCCAAGTGGGCTTGCTGGCAGTCGGCGGCGCCGAGAAGATCCTGGGTGCCACAATCGATCAAAACGCGCACGCAGAGCTGGTTAACCAACTGGCTGCTGAAATCTAAGCGAGGGCGATCATGGCAGAACTGACCACGTTGGCCCGACCTTACGCTAAGGCGGCCTTCGAGCACGCTCAGGCCCACCAGCAACTGGCCAATTGGTCAGCCATGCTCGGCCTGGCTGCAGCGGTGTCGGAAGACGACACCATGCAGCGCGTGCTCAAGGCCCCGCGACTGACGAGCGCAGAAAAGGCCGCCACGTTCATTGACGTGTGCGGCGACAAGTTTGATGCAAAGGCACAGAACTTCATCAACGTCGTTGCCGAAAACGACCGTCTCCCGCTGTTGCCGGAGATCGCCGCTCTGTTTGACCTGTACAAGGCCGAACAAGAGAAGTCGGTAGACGTAGAAGTGACCAGTGCTTTCGCATTGAACCAAGAACAGCAAGACAAACTCGCCAAGGTTCTCAGTGCACGACTCAACCGGGAAGTGCGCCTGCAAGTTGCGGAGGACGCTGCCCTTATTGGTGGTGTCGTCATCCGCGCCGGCGACCTGGTTATCGATGGCTCGATTCGCGGCAAAATCGCGAAACTTGCCGAAGCATTGAAATCTTGAGTTTGAAGGGGCAGCAGAGCAATGCAGCAACTCAATCCTTCCGAAATAAGTGAAATTATCAAGGGCCGCATCGACAAGCTCGATGTGACCTCCCAAGCCCGTAACGAAGGCACTGTCGTCAGCGTATCTGACGGTATCGTGCGGATTCACGGTCTGGCCGACGTAATGTACGGCGAGATGATCGAGTTTCCGGGCGGCGTCTTCGGTATGGCCCTCAACCTGGAGCAAGACTCCGTAGGTGCCGTTGTATTGGGCGCATACCAGTCTCTGGCTGAAGGCATGAGCGCCAAGTGCACCGGCCGCATCCTCGAAGTTCCGGTTGGTAAGGAACTGCTGGGTCGCGTAGTCGACGCATTGGGTAACCCTGTTGACGGCAAAGGTCCACTGGGCAACACCGAGACCGACGCGGTCGAGAAAGTTGCTCCAGGCGTGATCTGGCGTAAGTCGGTAGACCAGCCTGTACAGACTGGCTACAAGGCTGTCGATGCCATGATCCCTGTCGGCCGTGGCCAGCGTGAGCTGATCATCGGTGACCGTCAGATCGGTAAAACCGCTCTGGCGATCGACGCGATCATCAACCAGAAGAACAGCGGCATTTTCTGCGTCTACGTAGCAATCGGTCAGAAACAATCGACCATCGCCAACGTGGTTCGCAAGCTGGAAGAAAACGGCGCCCTGGCCAACACGATCATCGTGGCTGCCAGTGCTTCGGAATCTCCTGCGCTGCAATTCCTGGCACCGTACTCCGGTTGCACCATGGGTGAATTCTTCCGCGACCGCGGTGAAGACGCGCTGATCGTTTATGACGATCTGTCCAAGCAAGCAGTGGCTTACCGCCAGATTTCCCTGCTGCTGCGCCGTCCACCAGGCCGTGAAGCTTACCCAGGCGACGTGTTCTATCTCCACTCCCGTCTGCTGGAGCGCGCATCCCGCGTTTCGGAAGAATACGTAGAGAAGTTCACCAACGGCGCAGTGACCGGCAAAACCGGTTCCCTGACCGCACTGCCGATCATCGAAACCCAGGCTGGCGACGTTTCCGCGTTCGTTCCGACCAACGTGATTTCCATCACCGACGGTCAGATCTTCCTGGAATCGGCCATGTTCAACTCGGGCATCCGCCCTGCAGTGAACGCCGGTGTTTCGGTATCCCGTGTGGGTGGTGCCGCTCAGACCAAGATCATCAAGAAGCTGTCCGGTGGTATCCGTACCGCTCTGGCTCAGTACCGTGAACTGGCGGCATTCGCCCAGTTCGCTTCTGACCTGGACGAAGCGACCCGCAAGCAACTTGAGCATGGTCAGCGCGTTACCGAGCTGATGAAGCAGAAGCAATACGCTCCAATGTCGATCGCTGACATGGCGCTGTCGCTGTATGCCGCTGAGCGTGGGTTCCTGACTGACGTTGAAATCGCCAAGATCGGCAGCTTCGAGCAAGCGCTGATTGCTTTCTTCAACCGCGATCACGCCGATTTGATGGCGAAGATCAACGTGAAGGGTGACTTCAATGACGAAATCGATGCTGGCATGAAAGCCGGTATCGAGAAGTTCAAGGCCACCCAAACCTGGTAAGCCGCAGCGGGAGCCTAGCGGCTCCCGCTTGCTAACCTGATAGGTGTTACATGGCAGGCGCAAAAGAGATTCGCAGTAAGATTGCGAGCATCAAAAGCACGCAAAAGATTACCAGCGCCATGGAAAAAGTGGCGGTCAGCAAAATGCGCAAGGCACAAATGCGCATGGCTGCTAGCCGTCCTTATGCGGAGCGTATCCGCCAGGTAATTGGGCATCTGGCCAACGCCAACCCGGAATACCGCCACCCGTTCATGATCGACCGTGAAATCAAGCGCGTCGGTTATGTCGTAGTGAGCAGTGACCGTGGTCTGTGCGGCGGCTTGAACACCAACCTGTTCAAGGCCCTGGTCAAGGACATGGCGGTAAACCGCGAAAACGGCGTCGAGATCGATCTGTGTGTCGTTGGTAGCAAGGGTGCGGCCTTTTTCCGCAACTTCGGCGGTAACGTCGTTGCAGCTATCAGCCACCTGGGTGAAGAGCCGTCGATCAATGATCTGATCGGCAGCGTCAAGGTGATGCTGGATGCCTACCTGGACGGCCGTATTGACCGCCTGTCCGTGGTGTCCAACAAGTTCATCAACACCATGACGCAACAGCCTACCGTGGAGCAATTGATTCCACTGGTGGCGACCCCGGATCAAGACCTCAAGCACCACTGGGACTATCTCTACGAACCGGATGCCAAGGAGCTGCTGGACGGCTTGATGGTCCGTTACGTGGAGTCGCAGGTCTACCAGGCGGTGGTCGAGAACAACGCGGCTGAACAAGCTGCGCGGATGATCGCGATGAAGAACGCTACCGACAACGCCGGTGATTTGATCAGCGATTTGCAGCTGGTCTACAACAAGGCGCGTCAGGCTGCGATCACCCAAGAGATCTCGGAAATCGTCGGCGGCGCTGCCGCGGTTTAACGGTTCAAATATTCAGAGGATCCAGCTATGAGTAGCGGACGTATCGTTCAAATCATCGGCGCCGTTATCGACGTGGAATTTCCACGCGACAGCGTACCGAGCATCTACAACGCGCTGACTGTACAAAGCGCGGCCGGGACCACCCTGGAAGTTCAGCAGCAGCTGGGCGACGGCGTGGTTCGTACCATTGCGATGGGTTCCACCGAAGGCTTGAAGCGCGGTCTGGACGTTGTCGACTCTGGCGCAGCCATCTCCGTACCGGTTGGTAAAGCAACTCTGGGCCGGATCATGGACGTTCTGGGCAACCCGATCGACGAAGCAGGTCCAATCGATACCGACGAGCGTTGGGGCATTCACCGTCCAGCGCCTTCGTTCGCTGAACAGGCAGGCGGCAACGACCTGCTGGAAACCGGCATCAAGGTTATCGACCTGGTTTGCCCGTTCGCCAAAGGCGGTAAAGTCGGTCTGTTCGGTGGTGCCGGTGTAGGCAAAACCGTAAACATGATGGAACTGATCCGTAACATCGCCATCGAGCACAGCGGTTATTCCGTGTTCGCCGGTGTGGGTGAGCGTACTCGTGAGGGTAACGACTTCTACCACGAGATGAAGGATTCCAACGTTCTGGACAAAGTGGCACTGGTTTACGGTCAGATGAACGAGCCGCCGGGTAACCGTCTGCGCGTAGCACTGACCGGCCTGACCATGGCCGAGAAGTTCCGTGACGAAGGTAACGACGTTCTGCTGTTCGTCGACAACATCTATCGTTACACCCTGGCCGGTACTGAAGTATCTGCACTGCTGGGCCGTATGCCTTCCGCAGTAGGTTACCAGCCGACCCTGGCTGAAGAGATGGGCGTTCTGCAAGAACGTATCACTTCGACCAAGGAAGGTTCGATCACTTCGATCCAAGCGGTATACGTACCTGCGGATGACTTGACCGACCCGTCGCCAGCGACCACCTTCGCCCACTTGGACGCCACCGTCGTTCTGTCCCGTGACATCGCTTCCCTGGGTATCTACCCAGCGGTCGATCCACTCGACTCGACTTCGCGCCAGCTGGACCCGAACGTAATCGGCCAGGACCACTACGACACCGCTCGCGGCGTTCAGTACGTTCTGCAGCGTTACAAAGAACTGAAGGACATCATTGCGATCCTGGGTATGGACGAGCTGTCGGAAGCCGACAAGCAGTTGGTAAACCGTGCTCGTAAGATCCAGCGTTTCTTGTCGCAGCCGTTCTTCGTGGCTGAAGTCTTCACCGGTGCTTCGGGTAAATACGTTTCCCTGAAAGACACCATTGCTGGCTTCAAAGGCATCCTCAACGGTGACTACGACCACCTGCCAGAACAAGCGTTCTACATGGTTGGCGGCATCGAAGAAGCGATCGAGAAAGCCAAGAAACTGTAATCCCGGCGCCCGGAAACGGGCGCTAATTTAGGTTGAGGCAATCAGATGGCTATGACAGTCCATTGCGATATCGTCAGCGCGGAAGGGGAAATCTTTTCCGGTCTGGTCGAGATGGTGATTGCGCACGGTGCACTGGGTGATCTTGGTATCGCCCTGGGTCACGCGCCGCTGATCACCAATCTCAAGCCGGGCCCGATCCGCCTGGTCAAGCAGGGCGGGGAAGAGGAGGTGTATTACATCTCCGGTGGTTTCCTCGAGGTTCAGCCGAACATGGTCAAGGTTCTTGCCGACACCGTGCAACGTGCTGCCGACCTGGACGAAGCCTCCGCTCAGGAAGCCGTTAAGGCTGCCGAGAAGGCCTTGCATGAGCGGGGCGCGGAATTCGATTACGGTTCTGCTGCCGCACGTCTGGCCGAGGCCGCAGCTCAGCTGCGCACCGTCCAGCAGATCCGCAAGAAGTTCGGCCACTAAGGTTGAGTTTGTTGTGTGATTGATTAAAAAGGGTAGCCTCGGCTACCCTTTTTTCTTTTCCGATATTCATCACGATGGTCGCAGCCGCTGACCACCCAGGATTGGTAGCCAGTCATGTCTCTTGAAATCGTTATTCTCGCTGCTGGCCAAGGCACGCGCATGCGTTCCGCTTTGCCGAAAGTACTGCACCCGATTGCCGGCAACTCCATGCTCGGCCATGTTATCCACAGCGCCCGACAACTTGATCCGCAGCGCATCCACGTGGTGATCGGCCATGGTGCCGATGCTGTGCGTGAGCGTCTGGCCGCTGACGATCTGAATTTCGTCCTTCAGGACAAACAACTAGGGACCGGCCATGCCGTGGCCCAGGCTGTACCGTTCATCAAAGCTGACACCGTGTTGGTTCTTTACGGTGACGTGCCGTTGATCGAAGTTGAAACCCTGCAGCGTTTGCTCAAGCTGGTCGTGCCAGGGGAGATGGGTCTGCTTACCGTGGAGCTGGACGACGCAACTGGTTACGGCCGTATCGTTCGCGACACCGACGGCAAAGTCGCCGCCATCGTCGAGCACAAGGACGCGACCGAAGCTCAGCGTGCCATCAACGAAGGTAACACCGGTATCCTCGCGGTCCCGGCCGATCGCCTGGCCGACTGGACGGGGCGTCTGTCGAACAACAACGTGCAGGGCGAGTACTACCTGACCGACGTGATCGAAATGGCGGTCAGCGACGGTCTGGTAGTGGCCACCGAACAACCCCACGATGCGATGGAAGTGCAGGGCGCCAACGACCGCAAGCAACTTTCCGAGCTTGAGCGCCACTATCAACTGCGTGCCGGTCGCCGGTTGATGGCCCAAGGCGTGACATTGCGCGACCCGGCGCGTTTCGATGTGCGCGGTGAAGTCACCGTTGGCCGCGACGTGCTGATCGATATCAACGTGATCCTCGAAGGCAAAGTCGTTATTGAAGACGACGTGGTGATCGGCCCGAACTGTGTGATCAAGGACAGCACGTTGCGCAAAGGCGTGGTGATCAAGGCGAACAGCCATATCGAAGGCGCGATTCTCGGTGAGGGCAGCGATGCCGGTCCGTTCGCACGTTTGCGTCCAGGCACGGTGCTTGAAGCACGGGCGCATGTGGGCAACTTCGTCGAACTGAAAAATGCACACCTGGGTGAAGGCGCCAAGGCTGGCCACCTGAGCTATCTGGGCGATGCCGAAGTTGGCGCGCGCACCAACATCGGCGCCGGCACCATCACCTGCAACTACGATGGCGCCAACAAGTGGAAAACCGTGTTGGGTGAAGACGTATTCATCGGCTCCAACAACTCGTTGGTGGCACCTGTGGATATCCTGGACGGTGCAACTACCGCAGCCGGATCGACCATTACCTCGACTGTGGATAAAGCCCAGTTAGCAGTAGGACGTGCTCGTCAGAAGAACATCGATGGCTGGAAGCGGCCGGAGAAGATCAAGAAGGGCTGAGTTATCCACAACTCATAAAATAAAAAGATCGCGGCCTTCGGCAGCTCCTACAGAGTGATCACAAATCCCGTGTAGGAGCTGCCGCAGGCTGCGATCTTTTTTAATTTATCCACAGATGTTTTTATCGTTCCGCGCTTGACGAAGTTTCGCCAATAGGTTTTGATTGCTTCCGTTATCTTTCGAATCGAAACTTACCAGATCATGTCGAAGCGCAACACACCTCAACGTCGCCACAATATCCTTGCCTTGCTCAACGAGCAGGGTGAAGTCAGTGTGGATGAGTTGGCAAAACGCTTCGAAACGTCGGAAGTTACGATTCGCAAGGATCTTGCGGCACTCGAGAGCAACGGTCTGTTGCTGCGCCGTTATGGTGGCGCGATCACCATGCCACAAGAATTGGTCGCCGACCTCGGTCAACCGGTCTCCAAGTACAAGCAAGCCATCGCCCGTGCTGCAGTGACGCGTATCCGCGAACATGCGCGCATCATCATCGACAGTGGCAGTACCACCGCCTCCATGATCCCGGAACTTGGTCAACAACCCGGTCTGGTGGTGATGACCAACTCGCTGCATGTCGCCAACGCCCTCAGCGAACTGGAACACGAGCCGGTGCTGTTGATGACCGGTGGCACGTGGGACCCGCATTCCGAGTCCTTTCAGGGGCAGGTTGCCGAGCAGGTACTACGCTCTTACGACTTTGATCAATTGTTCATCGGTGCCGATGGCATCGATCTGGTTCGCGGTACAACCACTTTCAATGAATTGCTCGGGCTGAGCCGCGTCATGGCTGAAGTCGCCCGTGAAGTGGTCGTGATGGTGGAGGCCGACAAGATTGGCCGCAAGATTCCCAACCTGGAACTGCCCTGGAGCAGTGTCCATACCCTTATTACCGATGATCGCCTGTCGCTCGAGGCACGGGATCAGATTCAGGCCCGCGGTATCACTTTGATTTGCGCGGCTGTCAGTCAGGAGAAATAGCATGTGTGGAATTGTCGGCGCAGTCGCAGAACGTAATATCACCGCCATCCTGGTCGAAGGCCTGAAGCGTCTGGAATACCGTGGGTATGACAGCGCCGGCGTGGCGGTCTACACCAACGACGAGAAGCTCGAGCGCCTGCGTCGTCCGGGCAAGGTCAGCGAACTGGAGCAGGCACTGGCCGAAGAAGCGCTGGTCGGTCGTCTGGGCATCGCCCACACCCGCTGGGCGACTCACGGTGCACCGTGCGAGCGCAACGCGCACCCGCATTTTTCCGGTGACCTGGCGGTGGTGCACAACGGCATCATCGAAAACCACGAAGCTTTGCGTGAGCAGCTCAAAGCCTTGGGTTACGTGTTCACCTCGGACACCGACACCGAAGTCATCGCCCACTTGCTCAACCACAAGCTCAAAGACCTGCGTGACCTGACCGTGGCCCTCAAGGCAACCGTTAAAGAACTGCACGGTGCTTACGGTCTGGCAGTGATCAGTGCGCAACAACCGGATCGCCTGGTTGCAGCCCGCAGCGGTAGCCCGCTGGTGATCGGCCTGGGCCTGGGGGAAAACTTCCTCGCGTCCGACCAACTGGCCCTGCGTCAGGTCACCGACCGCTTCATTTACCTGGAAGAAGGCGATATCGCCGAGATCCGTCGCGACAACGTGCAGATCTGGGACGTGAGCGGCCAAGCGGTTGAGCGCCAGACAGTGCAGTACAGCGACGGCGCCGAAGCTGCCGACAAAGGCGAATTCCGCCACTACATGCTCAAGGAAATCCACGAGCAACCGTCTGTGGTGCAACGCACCCTGGAAGGTCGCTTGAGCGAGAACCAGGTGCTGGTGCAAGCCTTCGGTCCACAGGCTTCCGAGTTGTTTGCCAAGGTGCGCAACGTGCAAATCGTCGCGTGCGGCACCAGCTATCACGCCGGTATGGTCGCCCGTTACTGGCTTGAAGAACTGGCCGGCATCCCGTGCCAGGTCGAAGTCGCCAGCGAGTTCCGCTATCGCAAAGTCGTGGTGCAGCCTGACACGCTGTTCGTCACCATTTCCCAGTCCGGCGAAACCGCCGACACGTTGGCCGCGCTGCGTAACGCCAAGGAGCTGGGCTTCCTCGCCAGCCTGGCGATCTGCAACGTTGGCATCAGTTCGCTGGTGCGTGAATCCGACCTGACCCTGCTGACCCAGGCCGGTCGTGAAATCGGCGTGGCTTCGACCAAAGCGTTCACCACGCAACTGGTTGGCCTGCTGTTGCTGACTCTGTCGCTGGGTCAGGTTCGCGGGACGTTGGCCGCAGGTGTCGAAGCCACCTTGGTCGAAGAACTCCGTCGCCTGCCGACCCGCCTGGGCGAAGCGCTGGCGATGGACAGCACCGTCGAGAAAATCGCCGAGCTGTTTGCCGAGAAGAACCACACGTTGTTCCTCGGTCGTGGCGCGCAATTCCCGGTGGCGATGGAAGGAGCGCTCAAGCTCAAGGAAATCTCCTACATCCACGCCGAAGCCTATCCGGCCGGAGAACTGAAACACGGCCCGCTGGCGCTTGTGGATAACGACATGCCTGTGGTCACTGTGGCGCCAAACAACGAGTTGCTGGAGAAGCTTAAGTCCAATCTTCAGGAAGTACGGGCCCGTGGTGGTCAGCTAGTCGTCTTCGCCGACGAGAAAGCCGGCATGACCAACGGTGAAGGCACGCACGTTGTGCAAATGCCGCACATCCACGACATCCTGTCGCCGATCCTCTACACCATCCCGCTGCAGTTGCTCTCGTACTACGTGGCTGTGCTCAAAGGCACTGACGTCGACCAGCCGCGCAACTTGGCGAAATCGGTGACTGTGGAATAAGTTATCCACAGGTCGTTGAGTTGATGCTTCGAAAGTATTTCGAAACCGTCAGCTCAATGACTCGTGGCGGCTGGCGTCACCTCGACAGCTTAATGTTTTCACACCTGATAGGTAGGCTTACCTGTTGCAGTGAGTGTGTATGAAGCATTAGGTGATAATCGCGCTGAGGTCGGGCATTGTGAAATGCAACTCCGTTGTAAGAGGCGGAGTGGCGAGGCGCTTTAGTGCGCAAACGCTTCAGGGTATCTTTCGAGGTAGGCGTCGTTGAGATGCGTATCTTGGGAACGCATGAAAGTTTTGAAATCAGGCACCAGAAAAACCAGCAGAGACAGCAGCAGCACCATCAAACCCAAAACCGTGATTGTCATTGCGACTCCCAGACTGGCGATCAGGGTGTTCATCGTGAAGCTGCCCAAGGGGCTGGCCGCCGCAGACAGAAATGAAACCGTGGCGAAAATCCGGTTGCGATGGAGCTTTGGAGTCGCCAGTAATCTCACGGCGGAGGTTGGAATGTTGATCAACATCAAGCCTACACCGCCGCAGAAAAAGGCAGCAGGTACGATGATTGAAGATGAAACGGTGCCAACTACCACCAGATTGCATCCCAATAATGCGAACCCCGCAGAAACACACATGTCACGGGGAATCCGATCGGATAACCAGCCGATGATTTTGTAACTGCCCGCCAAAATGCCCAGCCCGAAGCAAGAATCCAGAAGACCGATGTAAGTGACCGGGTACTCGATGACATCCTTTACGTACAGTGGAATCAGTATGGTGAAGAACGGAAACAGGGCAAAGTTGATCAACATTGCAATGATGGCCAGATAGAATTCGACCTTCACTCCGTAAATTACTTTGAAGCCGGAATAGATCATGCTGAAGCCGCTAGCCCCCGAGGCTTTTTCGTCTTGCACCGTGGCACCGATGTGATTCGGAATTGTCGCGATCAACACCCCGGCGATCAAAATCGCAAAGAAATCGGCGGCAAAGGCAAACGTGGTACCAAATCCGTATATCAAGCCGCTGGCCAGTGCGGGCCCAAGCAGAATGGAAAAGGATGACATCACGCTTTTGGTCCGAAAGGCCAAGGAGACTTTTTCGTCATCTGCAAATAAAGGAATGATCGACGCTTGAAGAGGGTCGCGCACTCCGACAATCGCACTGCTGATCATCATTAGAGCGCCCACCGCCCAAGGGTTGAACGACCCTGTAGCGGACAGCCCCACCATCAACAGCGCTGTCAGCAAACTGATCCCTGAGGCCAGCTTAATGATCAGTATTTTGTTGTATTTGTCCCCCAGCCATCCCAACAGAGGTTTGGCTAACACCTCCGTCGCAATGGAACAGGCAATCATGTTGGCAAAATAGAGCGCAGAGCCTGTTTCCTGCAACGCCCACCATGCCACCGCCAATTGGTTGCACCGTCCTCCCAGAACCATCAGCAAAAAGCTGAATTGTACTTTCAGCAAACGCCGGTCGAAACCGGCTCCCCACGCGTAACCTGAGTTTGCACTCATCGATGTACCTTTCATCCTGATAGGGCGAATGCGGAAGCAAGGACATTCAAGAAACCACAGGTGACTTTGATCGAGTTAGATCGCTAGATATCGCTCAATGCCACCTTCAAGGCTATAGAGTTCCCTTCTTGGCTGACGCTTCGAATTGTTAGCTACTGACGCCGTTTGTGCTGTAGACAACCAAGCGCCGGACCCAACATACAAGGTGCGGCCGTAGGCTGCGATGTTTAGATTTTAATGAGGACAAAGCCATGGACCGCTTCCAGGAAATGCAGGTCTTCGCTGCCGTCGCCCAAGACCAGGGTTTTTCTGCTGCGGCGCGGCGGTTGGGGCTGTCGGCGGCCAGTGTCACCCGGGCGGTTGCTGCGTTGGAGAAGCGCATCGGTACGCAATTGCTCACGCGCACGACACGCAGTGTGCATTTGAGCGAGGCGGGTCAGCGTTATCTTGAAGATTGTCGGAGGATTCTTGCCGAGGTGCAGGAAGCCGAGGATTCGGCGGCGGGTAGTCACGCTCAGCCTCGTGGGCAACTGACGATCACCGCGCCAGTTTTGTTCGGTGAGTTGTTTGTCACACCGCTGATGGTGGATTTTCTGACTCAGTTTCCGGACGTCATGATCAATGCGCTGCTGGTTGACCGGGTGGTGAGCGTGGTGGAGGAGGGCGTTGATGTGGCGGTGCGCATTGGTGATCTGCCTGATAGTCACCAGCATGCGATCCGTGTGGGTGAAGTGCGGCGAGTCATCGTTGCGTCACCGCAGTTTCTGGCTGCCAATGGTCGACCGACACATCCGCAAGACCTGGCTCAGACACCGATCATTGCGACGTCATCGATCGGTCAGCAAAGAAGCTGGCCTTTCCTCGAAGGTGACGAGCCACTGAGTGTGCGCACTGAGCCGCGTCTGGTGGTGACGGCGAATCAAGCCGCGATTACCGCAGCGGCGCTTGGTCTGGGTTACACCCGAGTCTTGTCCTATCAGGTGGCGAGCAAGATTGCGACCGGGGAGCTGGAGATCATTCTGGCCGAATTCGAAGTTCCGCCCCTGCCAATCCACGTGGTTTACCAGGGCGGACGCAAGGCACCGGCGCGGGTTCGCAGCTTTGTCGACTTTACGGTGAAGGCGCTCAGGGAGCATCCGGCCTTGCAGGGCTGATGGGTTGTTTCACTGGATGAAATAATGGATTGCGTTTACTGGTTATTCTGTTGTTTCCGTGACTGGTAGAAGATGGCTGCCATCGGTGCTGATCTTTCCTGAACAGCGCCACTCACTCGCGGAGTCGTCCATGCAAGCCATCAAACTCTATAACTTCCCACGTTCCGGTCACGCTCACCGTGTGGAACTGATGCTGTCGCTGCTGCAACTGCCGACCGAGTTGATCTTCGTCGACCTCGCCAAGGGCGAACACAAGAAGCCCGAGTTCCTGGCGCTCAATGCGTTTGGTCAAGTGCCGGTGCTGGACGATCAGGGTGTGGTGTTGGCCGATTCCAATGCGATCCTGGTTTATCTGGCTCAAAAGTATGGCAACGGTCGCTGGTTGCCTGCCGATCCGGTTGGCGCTGCAAAGGTGCAACGCTGGTTGTCCGCCGCCGCGGGGCCCATTGCTTTTGGCCCTGCCCGGGCAAGGTTGATCACGGTGTTCGGTGCGCCTTACAACGCTGACGAAGTGATCCCTTACGCCCACACCGTGCTTAAGGTTGTCGATAAGGAGTTGGCCAATACGCCTTTCTTGGCCGGCAGCGAGCCGACCATCGCTGACATAGCTGCCTACAGCTATATCGCCCATGCACCGGAAGGCAACGTGTCGCTCGACGACTACGCCAACATTCGCGCCTGGTTGGCACGCGTCGAAGCCTTGCCCGGTTTTGTCGGCATGCCGCGCACTGTCGCCGGCTTGCAAAAAACTGCCTGACGTTTGTGGCCCGACTTTGTCGGGCCCTTCACGCTGTGCCGTTGGCGCAGGGGAGAAGCCGTAATGGAACGTTCACCGTGGCATGCAGGCGAGATCCAATTGCAGGCTCATGTCGGAGTCAGCGAGCGAATGGAGGTGCTCGGTCGCAGGGTGATTCGCGATCACATGCCGGACCAGCACCGCACGTTCTATGAGCAACTGCCGTTCATGTTGTACGGCGCCGTGGATGCGGACGGAAACCCGTGGGCCAGTGTGCTTGAAGGGGGGCCCGGTTTTGTTCAATCACCTGAGCCTCAGCTGTTGCGGTTCAGCAGCCTGCCTGCGGCGGACGATCCTGCGCAATTGGGCGATGGCGCGGCCATTGGCCTTTTGGGTATCGAACTGCATACCCGCCGACGCAACCGCATCAATGGCCATATTGGTGCAATGACGGCGAACGGTTTTGCCGTGACGGTGGATCAGTCCTACGGCAATTGCCCGCAGTACATCCAGTTGAGGCAGTTTCGTTCGGTGCCGTTGGCGGATCCGGAAACACGTCCCGCGCAGCACTTCAACGAACTGGATGATGCGGCCAAGGCAACGATCGCTGAGGCAGACACCTTCTTCGTCGCCAGCTATGTGGATGTCGATGGCGTACGTTCGGTGGATGTTTCACACCGTGGTGGTCAGTCGGGTTTCGTACAAGTGGAAGGCAATCGCCTGACTATCCCGGACTTTGCCGGCAACCTGTTTTTCAACACCTTAGGCAATCTGCTGGTCAATCCCCGGGCCGGATTGCTGTTTATCGATTTCAACACTGGCGATCTGCTGCATCTCAGTGGACGAACTGAAATCATCCTTGACGGTCCGCAGGTTGAGGCATTTCAAGGTGCCGAGCGCTTGTGGACGTTCCACGTGGAACATGTTGTGCGTCGTCCCGCCGCTCTGGCCTTGCGCTGGCGTTTCGACGGTGTCTCGCCGACCAGTTTGCTCACCGGCACCTGGGAGCAAGCCGCCGCCCGTCTGCAAGCCAAGGCGTTGGGCGATCAATGGCGGCCACTGCGGGTGGTGCGGATCGAAGCGGAGAGCCACCACATCCGCTCGATCTATATGGAGCCGGCAGATGGAGCCGGGTTGCCATTGTTCCAGGCTGGGCAGCATTTACCACTGCGCTTCAACATTGACGGTGAGGTGCATATCCGTACCTACAGCCTGTCGAGTGCGCCGTCCGATGACTTTTTCCGTATCAGTGTGAAGCGTGACGGCCGGGTGTCTTCGCACCTGCATGATCACATTAGCGTGGGTGATTTGCTGGAGGCGCGCGCACCCCAAGGGCATTTCACGGTCGCGCCCCATGAACGTCGGCCACTGGTGTTGCTCGCTGCCGGTGTGGGTATCACGCCGTTGCTGTCGATGCTGCGGGAGGTGGTCTATCAAGGTTTGCGCACCCGTCGAATTCGCCCGACATTGTTTTTGCAGAGTTCGCGCACCCTGGCGGACCAGCCGTTTCGTCCTGAGGT
Organism: Pseudomonas sp. SDO5591_S426; assembly: GCF_054070755.1. Taxonomy (NCBI): domain Bacteria; kingdom Pseudomonadati; phylum Pseudomonadota; class Gammaproteobacteria; order Pseudomonadales; family Pseudomonadaceae; genus Pseudomonas; species Pseudomonas sp. SDO5591_S426. The sequence goes on from NZ_JBSVXD010000012.1 coordinate 56,892, forward strand.
GGACCGCTTGCTTGAGGACGCCGGTGATGCGGTTAAGGTGGTTCGCCTGCTCAGTCAACCGGAGCCTGACGCTCGGGAAGGTGAAGATTTCGATTTGACCGGGCGGATCGATGTCGCACGACTCTCGGAAATGCTCGAGGTCGAGGACTACGATCAACTGGATTTTGTCCTCTGCGGCCCCGGCAGTTTTACCCAGGCGCTGTATGACAGCCTGCGGGAACTGGATATTCGCGACGCTCGGATTCACGCCGAAACCTTTGGCCCTTCAACACTGCGCCGACTGCCTGACCCTGACGCGGTAGTGATTGAGCAACCGCCCGCCGCGACTACTTCAGTGGCGGTGGTATTCGAGCGGTCGGCCAAGGAAGCGCGCTGGCAACCCGATGGCGGCAGTCTGCTGGAGTTGGCGGAAAGCCGTGGCTTGCATCCGGAGTTCAGTTGCCGTGGCGGCTCTTGCGGCACCTGTAAAACACGCTTGATCAGCGGTCAGGTGAATTATCCACAACCACCGGCAGAAGTGCCGGATGAAGGACATGTGCTGATTTGCTGCGCGATTCCGGCTCAGGGTTCGCAGCCTTTGGTTCTCGATATTTGAACGATGTTGCGCTGGAGCATTGCCCGCCGGTCGATGGCTGAGTAGGGTGGGAGCAGAACGAAAAAGGGCCGTGACAGGCCCTTTCTGCATTTCAGGGATAGGCGCTTCATGGTTTTCTTCACTCGCTTGATCATCCTGCTGACGGCGTTGATGCTGCTCAATGGCTGCGACCAACAGCCCGCAACACCACTCGACCAACAGCTCTACATCTGGCAACGGCAATGGACTCCGGCCCATCACCCGGCCCTGCAAGACAGTCGCGCAGACTTCTCCACCTTGCGCGTGCTGGCGTTGCAGGCCTTTCCTAAAACGGGCTGGAGCCACGCACGAATCGATCCGCTGCTGCTCAAGCGCGATGGCCGACCGCTGATCGCGGTGATACGTCTTGATGGCCAGCTCAAGTCCTTGAATCAGGATGAAGTCACGCTGCAGATTCAACAGCTGATCATTGATTGGCAGGCACAAGGACTGAACCTTGCCGGCGTGGAAATCGACCACGACGCGGGAAACGCCCGGCTACCGGCCTACCGTGAATTTCTGACGCACTTGCGCGCGGTGCTGCCGGCGTCTTTGCCGTTGAGCATTACTGCATTGCCGGCCTGGCTCGACAGCCCGGAGTTGCCGGCGCTGTTATCCACAGTCGACAGCAGCGTATTGCAGGTGCATGCGGTGAGTGATCCGCGTCGTGGCCTGTTTGATCCGGATCAGGCCTGGCAATGGGCAAAGGCCTGGAGCGGCGTCACCGCGAAACCATTCTATCTGGCGTTGCCGGCCTATGGTGTGGCGTTGTTGCCCGGCGCCAGCGGTGCACCCGTCGTTGAGAGCGAAATACGCATCGAACGTGATGGCGAGCGTCGGGAGTTACTGGCCGATCCGCAGCAGCTAAGCAAGCTTGCGACCCAATTGCGCAACGATCCACCGGCGCATCTGGCCGGCCTGATCTGGTTTCGCCTGCCATTGGCCAATGACCGTCGAGCCTGGAGCCTGACGACTCTTCGCGCCGTGTCGCGCGGTGATGCCCTCGATAGTCGATTGGCGTTGAAACTCTCGGCTGACGAAGGCCTCTATGACATCGCGATCACCAATGAGGGCAACCTCGACAGTGCCTGGCCCGAGCGCCTGACACTGGCGGTGCAGGGTTGTGAAGGCGCGGACGTGCTGGCCGGTTATGCGTTGCAACAAAGCCCGGATCTGCTTACCTTCACCCGCCTGCGTGAAGGTCGGATAGCGGCCGGCGGTCAGCGTGCCATCGGTTGGGCGCGCTGCGCAAAAATTGATCAAGGAGCTTCGAATGTTCACCCGTAACTGGCCACGTCATCTGCTCTGCCTCAGTCTCAGCCTGCCGCTGGGGTCGGCGCTGGCGTGCGGGCCGGACTTTCCCATGCGCCTGCTGGACAACCGTGGCCAGTCACTGGCGGAGCTGCCGGAAGGCAACTTCAATTTCGAAGTCAGTCGATTGGGTCATGCCATCGCCGGGCTGAAAAATGTCAGCGTAACGGCCTACAGCATGGATGAGCCGGACTATGCCGAACAGCGCAGCGAGGCCGAGCAAAACGGTTTGAGCGCCGAGCAGCAAGCTTTGGTGAAACAGCTGCGTGGCCTGACCGATGCCCGTCAGGTCGAAGCGCAAGGCGCGAGCCTGCCGACCGAGATCAGACTGTACCTGGCCGGTGCCGTGGCGTTTGCAGCCGATGATCAGGGTTTGGCGGCGGAGTATTTTCAGAAGGTGCTCGCGCTGTCGGCGGACCAACGGGCGTTGCGCAGCACCTGGGCGGCCTATTCCTTGGGGCGTGCATTATTCGCTATGAGCTCGGAAGCGGGCGCGGGTCCAGACCTGCTGGCGCAATCACGAAAGGCGTTTGAGCAAACCCGGCAACTGAGTATCGACGGCTTCAGTGACCCGCTGGAATTGGGCGTCGCCAGCCTCGGTGAAGAGGCGCGCGTGGCTCGGACTGCGGGCGACTGGAACAGCGCCATTGAACTCTATGCCACGCAAAACCTTCACGGTTCGGCGGTGGGCTACACCTCGTTGAAAGTGCTGATGGCCGATCTGGCGGCGATGCCCGATACAGAGCTGGCTGAGTTGCTCAAGAACAAACCGGTGCAGCAATTGGTGACCGCGTCGCTGATCAGTCGAGTGGGTTGGTCATTCGGCGAGCAACCGCCGAACGAACTGAAATTGATCAAACTGTTGCAAAGCAGCACCCGCGGCAGCCTCGATAACGCCGATCGCCTGGCCGCGATGAATTATCAACAGGGCGATTACGCCAGTACCAAAGGGCTCCTCGAACACGCCGGCGATGGTGGACTGGCCTGGTGGTTGCGGGCCAAATTGGCGGTGCGTGAGGGTGACAAAATCGCCGCAGCGGCGGCTTATGCAAAAGCAGCTCAGGCCTTCCCGCAGAATGAATCCTGGGGCGATCGGCGAACGCCGGACTTCGATTACGAAACCCTTCAACCCAAATGCCGGGTCGAGGGCGAAAGTGCGATTCTGGCCCTGCAACGCGGGGATTACCTGCAAGCGTTCGATCAGCTCTATCGCAGCCAAAGTATCTATTGGTTCGACGCGGCGACGGTTGCCGAGCGTGTACTGACCCTCGAAGAACTCAAGCACTACGTCGACACCCAAGTCCCGGCACCGCCACCACTTACCCAGCAGGAGCGCGATAACTACGTGCCGCTGCCAGTAGCGGCGAGCCTGCGCAATTTGCTCGGGCGGCGTTTGTTGCGTGAAGGGCACTATCAAGAGGCGCCGGCCTATTTCGATAACGACGGTTTGCGCCACAAGGCCAGGCTGTATGGCGAGCAACGTCTGGCGGCCGATGCAGCGTGGTGGCCGACCCGTCGCGCCGCCGCATTGTTTAATGCCGCGTGGACGGCCCGCGAATGGGGCATGGATATCCTTGGCTATGAAATGGCCCCGGACTACGCCACGTTCGGCGGTAACTACAGCCTTGAAAACACCGAGTTGAAAGTCGGTCCGCTGGTGGCCGAGGACGAAGTGAAGCGTCAGCAGGCCAGCGCCGCCCAACCCGATCAGCGTTACCACTACCGATTTGTCGCCACGACATTGGCCAGTCGCGCCGCCGACAATTTGCCGCATACCAGCCAGGCGTTTGCCGCAGTCTTGTGTGAAGCGGCCGGGTGGAACAGCAGTCTTGAAGATCAAAGTGCGCTCTATCAGCGTTACGTCAAAGAAGGCCCGTTTGTGGAGTGGGCGGCAGACTTCGGTCATCAGTGCCCGTATCCCGACTTCGAGAACGCCGACAAGCGCTATGTCACCCAAGTGACCGACTCAGCTCGTTCGGCGCTGCGCCCGTATAAAACAGCGCTGCAGGTGGGCAGTATGCTGGCCGTTATGGCGGCGGCGTTGTTGCTGATCGTTCGTCGCCGCCGCAAGGCTGAGTGAAGTTCAAGCCTGTTGAACGAAGGTCAGCCGCACGGCGAAACCGATCAACAGGCTGCCGAACAGCCATTGTTGCAGGCGTTGGGCCGATGGGCTGCGTTGCAACCATCGACCGAGCGCGGCACCGGCCAGGGCGTAGGCGCTGTCGAACAGCAAACCCACGGCGACCAACACCACGCCCAGGGTGGCGAATTGCGCGAGCACCGGTCCCGCCTGCGGATTGATGAACTGCGGCAGCAGCACCGAGCAGAACAGCAGCGCTTTGGGGTTGAGCAGATTGGTGAGCAAACCGCGCTGAATGGCTTCCCGATAACGCGGTTTTTCGCCGATTGGATGTGCATCGTTCAGGTTCGGCAGCAAGGTCGAGCGCAGGCACTGAATGCCGATCCACAGCAGGTAGGCGGCACCGGCCAGACGCACTACATCGAAGGTCCAGGGCGCTGCCTTGAACAGTGCCGCCAATCCCAAAGCTGCCAATGCCACGTGACAGCCTCGGGCGATGGCCAAACCCACGGCAGTGGCCAACGCCGCGCCTTTGCCCTGACGAGCACCGGTTTGCAGCAGCAGGATCATGTCGGGTCCGGGCAACAGGTACACCACCGCCAGCGCCATGAAAAATAGCCAGAGTTCCGCCATGTTGCACCCCATTCGTTGTCGATTCGTACGGCCAGTCTATGGGGCTGAGGCAGGGCAGGTGCTTGCGTAGTTTGCTTCTAATGCACCGTGGATTGGCATAATCTGCTGCGTCATAAGAGGTAAACCATCAGGATCTGCCAAACTATGAAACTCGATGCTTTTGATCGCAAGATTCTCGCCGCGCTGCAACGGGATGGCCGTTTGAGCAATGTGCAACTGGCGGACGAGATCGGCCTGTCCGCGTCGCCCTGTTTGCGGCGGGTGCGGATGCTTGAAGAGGCCGGGGTGATTCGCGGTTATCAGGCCAATCTGGATCGCGATGAAGTCGGGCTCGGTTTGACGGTATTCGTCGGTGTGAAAGTCGAGCGCCACAACGACGAACAGGCCGAAGCCTTTCGCCTGGCGGTGACGGCATTGCCCGAGGTGATTTCGGCGTTTCTGGTGTCAGGGGAATCGGATTTTCTGTTGCAAGTGGTGGTGCCGGACCTGCGTGCCTATGACGGGTTTCTCACCGGACGCTTATTGAAGTTGCCGGGCGTGAGCGATATCCGCAGCAACTTTGCGATTCATACGGTGAAGTCGCCGGGCGCGTTGCCGCTGGAACATTTGCCTGCCTAAAGCGAAAAGATCGCAGCCTGCGGCAGCTCCTACAGGTGTTCACCAAACT
>NZ_JBSVXD010000013.1:0-61781 GCF_054070755.1 Pseudomonas sp. SDO5591_S426
TCTTGAAAAACAAAATCAAAAGATCGCAGCCTTCGGCAGCTCCTACAAGGATGGGTGTCACCGTTAAATCGAGCCCAGCAGCAAGTCCTGCTCCCGCTCACACAACTCCACAACGTAATCCCACATCACCCGCAACCTCACTGACTTGTGCAACTCACGCCGGGTGCTGATCCAGTAACTGCGCAGAATGCTTTCATCGGGAAACAACGGCACCAGACCGGGATCATCACTGGCCATGTAGCACGGCAACACGGCTATCCCCAAGCCTGCGCGCGCAGCCTGTTGCTGGGCAATCACACTGGTGCTGTGAAAAACCACCTGCGGGTTGCGGCAAAAACTATTGAGGAACATCAGCTCCTGACTGAACAGCAAGTCGTCGACGTAGCCGATCCACGCGTGTCGCCCCAGGTCCTCGCGACTGCCCAGCGCTGGCGCGCGGTCGAGGTAATCCTGGCTGGCGTATAGCGCCAGGCGATAGTCAGTGAGTTTGCGCGTCACCAGCATGTCGGCGGACGGCCGTTCGAGGTGGATGCTGATTTCCGCCTCGCGATTGAGAATGCTGACAAAGCGCGGCACCGCGACCAGTTCCACTTCCAGTCCCGGATAGCGCTCGAACAAACCGTTCATGCGACTGGCAAGAAACATGATCCCCAGCCCTTCCGTGACACCAACACGAATCTTGCCGAGCGGCGCCGTGGACTGGGTGATTTCTTCCTGGGCCAGCAACGCGACGTTTTCCATGGCCTCGGCGTGCTTGAGCAACGCTTCGCCGGCCGGGGTCAGTTCGTAACCTTGAGCATGCTGCACGAACAGCGCGGTGCCGAGGCTCTTTTCAACGGCCTCGATATGCCTCGCCACCGTGGCGTGGGTGGTGTTCAAACGGCGGGCAGCGGTGAGCAAACGCCCGCTACGCTGTAGCTCGAGAAAAAACCGCAGGTCATTCCAGTCGAACATCGTCCATCCTTAGGTCGTCGTTGTTTAAAAACGCACAGCAGCTGCGCAAAAACTAACATTCTTTTGACGAAAGCTAACAACTAGGATGACCGACAACAAGAACAACAAGACGAGGTCAGGGATGCAGTCTTCCCTTGATGAATACGACTACATCGTGGTCGGCGCCGGGCCGGCCGGTTGTTTGCTGGCCAATCGACTGTCGGCCAACCCGCAACACCGGGTGCTGCTGCTCGAAGCCGGTGGCCGCGATAACTACGCGTGGATTCACATCCCCGTCGGTTACCTGTTCTGCATCGGCAACCCGCGCACCGACTGGTGCTTCAAGACCGAAGCGCAACCGGGCCTGCAAGGCCGCACCCTGAGTTACCCGCGCGGCAAAGTACTGGGCGGCTGCTCATCGATCAACGGCATGATCTACATGCGCGGCCAGGCTGGCGATTACGACGGCTGGGCCGCCGACGGCAATCCCGGCTGGCGCTGGCAGGATGTGCTGCCGCTGTTCAAGAAAAGCGAAAACCACTTTGCCGGCGACTCGGAGTTCCACGGCGCCAGCGGCGACTGGCGGGTCGAACGCCAGCGCTTGTCATGGCCGATTCTCGATGCCTTCCGCAGCGCCGCCGAGCAAAGCGGCATTGCCAGCATCGAAGATTTCAATCAGGGCGACAACGAGGGTTGCGGTTACTTCCAGGTCAACCAGAAGGCCGGTATTCGCTGGAACGCGGCGAAAGCGTTTCTCAAACCTGTGCGCAATCGCCCTAATCTCACCGTGTTGACCGGCGTCGAAGTCGACCGAGTGCTGCTGGAAAACGGTCGTGCTTGCGCGGTCAGCGCCCGCTGGCAAAACCAGGCGAAGACCTTCAAGGCGCGCAAGGAAATCGTCCTCTGTGCCGGCTCCGTCGGTTCACCGAGCATCCTGCAACGCTCTGGCATCGGCCCTCGGCCACTGCTGCAACGCCTGGGCATCGGCGTCGTCCATGAGCTGTCCGGCGTGGGCGGCAACTTGCAGGATCACCTGCAACTGCGGCTGATCTACAAACTGGAAAACGCCCGTACGCTTAATCAGATCGCTGGCAGCGTGTGGGGCAAAATGGGCATGGGCTTGCGTTATCTGTATGACCGCAGCGGCCCGCTGTCGATGGCGCCGAGTCAGCTCGGCGCGTTCGCGCGATCCGGGCCGGAGCAGACCTCAGCCAATCTTGAATACCACGTGCAACCGCTGTCGCTCGAGCGTTTCGGCGAACCGTTGCACGCGTTCCCGGCGTTCACCGCGTCGGTCTGCGACTTGCGTCCGCAAAGCCGTGGCCGGGTGGAAATCCGCTCTGCCAATCCGCAGGAAGCGCCGTTGATCCAACCCAATTACCTTAGCCATCCGGAAGATCTGCGAGTCGCCGCCGATGCCATTCGCCTGACCCGGCGCATTGTCGCCGCGCCGGCCCTGAAGGCGTTCAAACCGGTCGAGTATCTGCCCGGTGACAGCTTGCAAAGCGAAGAAGACTTGCACGAAGCCGCCGCACGTATCGGCACGACGATTTTCCATCCGGTCGGCACCTGCCGGATGGGCAATGACGCCGATGCCGTGGTCGACGCCGAACTGCGCGTGCACGGCATTCCCGGCCTGCGCATCGCCGACGCCTCGATCATGCCGCGCATCACCTCGGGCAACACCTGTTCACCTACGCTGATGATCGCCGAGAAGGCGGCGCAGCTGATCCTCAACCCAGTTGTAAACACCAACCCTGTGGGAGCGGGTTTGCCCGCGATGACGGTAGGACATTCAACATTCATGCTGGTTGATCCACCGCAATCGCGGGCAAGCCCGCTCCCACAAGGACATCACTAGCTTCACGGACATCGAGCATCACCCCTGCAAGGAATACGCAACATCAGTGGAACAACAAAAACAATCACTGTGAGGGATACCGATATGTCAGAACATGTTCAGCCCCTGGAAGCCGTGCGCAGCGCGGGCACCAGCCGGGAAACGCAGAAAGTCATCTTCGCTTCATCACTCGGCACGGTGTTCGAGTGGTATGACTTTTTCCTTTATGGCGCCCTCGCGGCGGTGATCAGCAAGCAGTTTTTCGCCGGAGTCAACGACACTACGGCGTTCATCTTTGCCCTGATGGCCTTCGCCGCCGGCTTCATCGTGAGGCCGTTTGGTGCGCTGGTGTTCGGTCGGCTGGGGGACATGATCGGGCGTAAATACACCTTCCTCGCGACCATTGTCCTCATGGGCCTGGCGACCTTTTGCGTCGGCTTGTTGCCGACCTACGCCAGCATCGGCATCGCCGCGCCAATCATCCTCGTGGTGCTGCGCATGCTTCAGGGCCTGGCCCTGGGCGGCGAGTACGGCGGCGCGGCGACGTACGTGGCAGAGCACGCGCCGATTGGTAAACGCGGTTTCCACACCAGCTGGATTCAGTCCACCGCCACCCTCGGCCTGTTGCTGTCGTTGCTGGTGGTACTCGGCTGCCGCTACTTCACCGGCGATCAGTTCGAAGTCTGGGGCTGGCGCATTCCGTTCCTGTTTTCGATCATTCTGCTGGGCATCTCGACCTGGATTCGCCTGAGCCTGCATGAGTCCCCCGCCTTCGTGAAAATGAAAGAGGAAGGCAAGCTCTGCAAATCGCCGATCCGAGATTCCTTCGGCAAATGGGAAAACCTCAAGGTCGTGTTGATCGCTCTGTTCAGCATCAACGCAGGCCAGGCCGTGACCTTCTATGCGGCGCAGTTCTACGTGCTGTTTTTCCTCACCCAGTTCCTGAAAATGGACCCGGCCGTGGCCAACGGCCTGCTGATCGTCAGCGTGACCATTGGCGCGCCGTTCTTCATTTTCTTCGGCTGGCTGTCGGACAAGGTCGGGCGCAAACCCGTGCTGATGCTCGGCCTGTTGCTGGCCACGGTTCTGTACTTCCCGATCTTCAAGACCCTGGCCCACTACGCCAACCCGGCCATCGACCTGGCCAGCCGCCAGGCGCCGATCACGGTGCTGGCCGACCCGGCCACTTGCACCTTCCAGTTCGACCCGGTGGGCAAGGCGAAATTTGATAGCCCGTGCGACAAGGTCAAGACCTTCCTGGTCAAGCAAGGCCTGCCATATCAGAGCGCGGCAGCCCCGGCTGGCAGCGGCGTGCAGGTCAGCGTTGGTGACGTGAAGATCGACGGTTTCGACGAAGCCGCCCTGCGCGGCGCAATCACCCTCGGCGGTTACCCGCAACAGGCTGACATGCAGCAGATCAACAAGCCGATGATCGTGGCGCTGATCGTCGCGCTGATCATCATCTCCGCCATGTGTTACGGCCCGCTGGCGGCACTGATGGTCGAACTGTTCCCGACCCGCATCCGCTACACCTCGATGTCGCTGCCGTACCACATCGGCAACGGCTGGTTTGGCGGTTTCCTGCCGACGGTGTCGTTTGCCTTGGTTGTGTATACCGGGGACATCTTTTACGGGCTGTGGTATCCGGTGCTGATCACCGGGGTCAGCCTGGTGGTGGGGATGATCTGTTTGCGTGAGACGCGTAACGTGGATCTGGACAAGAACTGACAGCGACCCTAAAAAAACGCCCCGCACAAGCGGGGCGTTTTGGTTAATCTGATCCAAAGGCTCAACGGCACTCACCCGACCGAGGCACCGGCATGATCATTTCTTCTGCATCCGACTATCGCGAGGCAGCTCGTCGCAAACTCCCACGTTTCCTGTTCGATTACATTGATGGCGGTGCTTACGCGGAACACACGCTGCGGGCCAACAGCGCCGACCTCACGGGCATCAGCTTGCGCCAGCGCATTCTGAAAAACGTCGAAACCCTGAGTCTCGAAACCACCCTCTTCGATCAACCGCTTGCAATGCCGATCATCCTCGCGCCGGTAGGCCTGACGGGCATGTTCGCCCGTCGTGGTGAGGTGCAGGCCGTCAGAGCGGCGCAAAACAAAGGCATTCCCCTGTGCCTGTCCACCGTATCGGTGTGTTCGATCGAAGAAGTCATGGCCCAGAGCGAGCAATCCATCTGGTTTCAGCTGTACGTGTTGAAGGACCGCGGCTTCATGCGCAATGCCCTGGAGCGGGCGAAAGCCGCAGGGGTGAAGAACCTGGTGTTCACCGTCGACATGCCCACGCCCGGCGCCCGCTATCGCGACGCGCACTCGGGCATGTCCGGGCCGTTTGCGTCTTCGCGGCGCATGCTTCAGGCCATGACCCGGCCCGACTGGGCGTTCAACGTCGGCCTCATGGGCCGCCCGCATGATCTGGGGAACATCTCCAAATACCTCGGCAAAGCCGTGACGCTCGAAGACTACATGGGCTGGCTGGCCAACAACTTTGATCCGTCGATCAGCTGGAGCGACCTCGAATGGATTCGCGATTTCTGGAAAGGCCCGATGATCATCAAAGGCATTCTTGACCCCCAGGATGCCAAGGACGCAGTGAGTTTCGGCGCCGATGGCATTGTCGTGTCGAACCATGGCGGCCGGCAACTGGACGGCGTGCTCTCCACCACCCAGGCATTGCCGCCGATCAAACAAGCCATCGGTGATGACCTGACAGTGCTGGTCGACTCGGGCATCCGCTCAGGGCTGGACGTTGTGCGTATGCTGGCGCTCGGGGCCAAAGGCGTGTTGCTGGGACGCTCGATGGCCTACGCGCTGGCCGCCGACGGCCAACGCGGGGTGGAGAACATGCTGGATATCTTTGCCAAGGAAATGCGCGTGGCGATGACGTTGACCGGGGTGACGTCGATTGGTCAGATTGATGAGACCACGCTGGTGCAGGCCATCAGAAGCTCCGGCTGACAATGATCGTTCCTGCGGTGTGCGGAAACGTCAATCACTCGTCGAGTTCAACGACCTCGAACTTCACCTGATCCGGATAAAATGCCAGGTATCCGCGGATCTGGTCCACCGACACCTTGGGTTCCTCATAACTCCACACCGCATTGGCGCCTTCATGCCCCGGCACTTGCAGGCTGAAATAACTGGCATCGCCCTTATACGGGCAATAACTGGTGTGATCGGTGCGGGCGTAGTACTTCTCGTCGATGTCCTCGCGCGGCACGTAGTACACCGGCGGGTAATTGGCCTCCAGCAACACCAGCGCGCGGGAGGATGCGGCCACCTGGATACCGTGAAATTTCACCAACAGGCAGCCGGGCTGCTCGGCGATGGTGATGACAGGGCTGGGACCTGAGCTTTTCATGGAATACGTTCCTCATGACGGTGATGAACCAGTAGGAGCAAGGCTTGCCCGCGATGGGCTGCGCAGCAGCCCCAAAACCTGAGACCACGATTCATCAGGTATAACGCAAGTTTGCTGATCATGACGGCCTTGCAGCCGAACGGATTCCCAAATCCCTGAAATCATATGCAACGCTGAAACTGTACATCCATACAGATAAAGATTGCTCCGGCGTTCATCACCCGCCATTCTGTGCACCTCCCGGACACTGATCGACGATGGTGGTTATGCGGCTGTACCTCTGTGAAAAACCCTCCCAGGCCAAAGACATTGCGGCCGTGCTCGGCGCAAAACGCCGCGGTGACGGCTGCTGGCTGGGAACAGACGTCACGGTCACCTGGTGCATCGGCCATCTGCTGGAAACCGCACCGCCGGACGCGTACGACGCGTGCTACAAGCGCTGGGTACTGGCAGACCTGCCGATCATTCCGGACAAATGGAAGATGACCGTAAAGCCGCGCACGGCCAGTCAGTACAAAGCCGTCAAACGCCTGCTCGGCGAGGCATCGGAACTGATCATCGCCACGGACGCCGACCGTGAGGGCGAGATGATCGCTCGGGAACTGGTGGAGCATTGCCGCTATCGCGGGCCGATCCAGCGCTTGTGGCTGTCGGCACTGGACGACGCCTCGATCCGCAAGGCCCTCGCGGCACTCAAACCGGGGGCGGAAACCTTCAGCCTTTACCATTCCGCGCTAGGCCGCAGCCGCGCCGATTGGCTGATCGGGATGAACATGAGCCGTCTGTTCACGTTACTCGGGCGTCAATCTGGATATCAAGGCGTGTTGCCCGTGGGTCGGGTGCAAACGCCGACCCTGCGCCTGGTGGTGGATCGTGACCGCCTCATTGCCGATTTCGTACCGGTCGCTTACTGGGCCATCGACGTGCAGATGCTCCACAACGGCACCGCGTTCACCGCGCAATGGCGAGCAGCGTCCGAAGTTTGCGACGATCAGGATCGCTGTCTGAATCAGGCGCTGGCCCAGCAGGCAGCGGCGGCGATGATGGGCGCAGCGAGTGCCCGGGTGATCAAGCTCCGTACCGAACGGATACGCGAAGTTGCACCGCTGCCGTTCGATTTGGGCACGTTGCAGGAAGTCTGCTCGAAGAAGCTCGGGCTCGGCGCCCAGGAAACCCTCGACGTTGCCCAGGCACTGTACGAAACCTACAAGGTCATCACCTACCCGCGCAGCGACTGCGGCTATCTGCCCGTCAGCCAGCACAGCGAAGCGCCGGGCATTCTGGCGGCGTTGCGCCAGGCCGATCCGGCGCTGAACGCCTTGCACGATCACCTTGAACCCCAACGACGCTCACGGGCCTGGAACGATGCCAAAGTCAGCGCCCACCACGGCATCATCCCCACCGCTGCGGCGAAGAACCTCGAGCGCCTGACCGGCAAACACCGTGCGGTCTACACCCTGATCCGCGCGCGGTATCTGGCGCAGTTCCTGCCCAATCACGAATACGATCGCACCCAGGCTGACTTTGATTGCGCCGGTGAAAGCTTGCGCGCAGTCGGTAAGCAGATCATCGAACCTGGCTGGAAACGCGCCCTGCCCGAAGCGCTCGCTCCGGCCAAGGGTCGCGAAGCTCCGGCACCGCAAACGCTACCCAACCTCAAGGAAGGGATTGATTGCGCGGTGGCCAACGTGCAATTGAAAGACCTCTGGACTCAACCGCCGAAACCCTTCACCGAAGGCGATCTGATCAAGGCGATGAAGAACGTTGCCAAACTGGTGGAAGACCCGCTGCTCAAGCAGAAGCTCAAGGACACCACCGGCATCGGCACCGAAGCGACCCGCGCCTCGATCATCCAGGGCCTGCTCGACCGTGGTTATCTGATCAAGAACGGCAAGGCACTTTCTGCCACCCCGGCCGCCTTCAGCCTGATCGATGCCGTGCCCCGGGCGATTGCCGATCCAGGCACCACGGCAATCTGGGAGCAGGCGCTGGACATGGTGCAGAGCGGGGAAATGAGCCTCGACGAATTCGTCACCAAACAGGCTGCCTGGATGAGCAAACAAGTCAGCCGCTGCGCCGGGCTGAACCTGACCATCAGCGGCCCGGCGAGCCCTGCCGGACGTGGTGCCACGCCGTGGAAAAACAAACGCAAGCCCGCCAAACGCAAGGCATCGACTACCACCAAACGAACTGCAAAACCGGCGAGCAAGGGCTGATCGACCATACTGATCGTGCACCAAAACAGGAGCCAGCCAGCATGTCCTCGATTGAGCTGCACGCCGCCCAGCGCGATGAACTGGAAACCATTGAAAGCCTGATGCAGTTCTATACCTATGACTTCAGTGAGTGGTCGCCGCTGAAGTTGGGTGAACATGGTTTTTTCAATATCCAGCCCCTGACCGACTATTGGCGAAATCCCTCGACCCGGGCTTTTTTGATCCGGGTCGACGGCGAACTGGCCGGTTTCGTGACCGTGGATGACGACACTCATCTGCCCGGTGCCCAATTCAACATGGGCTACTTGTTTGTGAGTCGACGCTTTCGTGGCCAAGGTGTCGCAAAATTTGTCGTTTCCACCCTCTTGAGTCGATTCCCCGGTCAATGGCAGATTTTCTATCTCGACGCGAACCCGCCAGCGCGGCTGTTCTGGGCCACCGTGATGCCGGAGCTCAGTCCAAGCGGATTCACCTTGCATCAGCAGAAAATCAAGGGTTACCCCTGCACGCTCTACCGCTTTGCGGTTTCGCCGCTGTCGTCCTGAGCAGCGCTTTCCACCCCTTTTCTTAATTCCAGACAGCTTTGTCAGACAATATGTAGTGCTTGAAAATATTCACTACAAAACCGTTGACGCCTTCGATTTGCCCTTGCATGATGCAGATGTCTCCCCGATCGGGAGTACACGCAACACGCTTGAGCAAGCTCGTCTGACCGCCGAGCTGTTTTTTCCGGATACACGCTGCCCACAAGGCAGATTGAAGAAGCTGACCTGGCCTGAACGTCCAGTACAAGGGCGAGAAGCGCTGGCGATCCATCCTCATGAAGCTTGTGGCCGACCCTGAAAACGTCGGCAGGGGCCAACAGGTTATCGCCGCTTCTCTTCGTTGTGACGCTATTGCGTAGCAGTTATTCAACACGACTACATGCAACAGACGCGGGACTCGTCGATTTCGACGGACGACTGCTGACGTCCTGGTTTCGGTGCCAGGGATCAACTAACCGATGGGCTACTTGTATTAGCGAATCAACTTTGAAAGATCACCAAATGGTCAAGGGGGCTTTATCATGAATCTGAACAATCAACCTACTATCGAAGAACTGGCTCGTATGTTCGCGGCGCAAAAAGACAGCCACGACAGCCATATCCTGTGGATCAGCAAGTCGGGCCAGGTTCATATCGACTGCCTGTCGCCGCATGCCCATGAAGCGGAGTTCGACCAGAACAACCAGAACCTGCTGGCCCGACTGAAGATGTACCGTCGCGGCCACGGCTATGTCGGCAAGAAAGCCGCAGCCGACAAGGACTTCATCGGGAATGTTCTGCAAACGCTGAAACAGGCGTGGGGCTCGATGCAGAACAACAACGAAGTTCGGGTGATTGATCGGTTCTACTAATTGAAATGAGTCGTTAATGACTTATTGATCAAAGGGCCTGCTCCTAATAAGAGCAGGCCTTTTTTTATGTCTGAAATATTGTGAGTAACCCTGAACTGTAGGAGTTGAGCTTGCTCGCGATGGCGGTATATCAGCCGGCATCAATGTTGAATGTAACGCCGCTATCGCGAGCAAGCTCAGCTCCTACAGGGGGCTATGGTGGTTATGAAAGATCGGTCCCCACCACCAGATCCATAAACGCCAACGACGCCGCACTGTGGTAGTTGTTCTTGCGCCGAAGCAGCGCGGCTGCGCGGCAAGTAACGCAGATGAGGCAGGAGCATGGGGCTCACCATTTATAGGCAGTGCTTATGCGTTGCATTGCATATCGGTCTTGGACGCTATTTGTTGATCGGCAGAAGATGGCGTCACACCCAAGCACATCCCCACTGCAACAGGAGAACCACCATGCAACAGTCCCACGCTTACAACGACACCAGCCTCGAGCTGACCGCGAAAATCCTCGACGCCAAGGCCCGCAAGAATCTGTCTTTCGAAAAGGTCACCCAAGGCACCGGCCTCGGTCTGGCTTATGTCACCGCCGCCCTGCTCGGCCAGCATCCGCTGCCTGAAGCCGCTGCCAAAGTGATCGGCGAAAAACTGGACCTGGACGCCGACTCGGTGGCCCGCCTGCAAATCATTCCACTGCGCGGCAGCCTGTCGGGTGTCCCGACGGACCCGACCATTTACCGCTTTTACGAAATGATCCAGATCTACGGCACCACCCTCAAAGCCCTGGTTCACGAGCAGTTTGGCGACGGCATCATCAGCGCGATCAACTTCAAGCTCGACATGAAGAAAGTCGAAGACCCGGAAGGCGGTCACCGTGCAGTGATCACCCTCGACGGCAAGTTCCTGCCGCTGCGCCCGTTCTAAACAACCGTATTCAGTAGCAGCTGCCGAGCCCGCGAGGCTGCGTTCGAGGACGAAGTCCTCGCCGATCCTTGCGACTGCTTCGCAGCCGGACGCAGCCTCGCAGGCTCGACAGCTGCTACAGACTCAACTATGAGGAAGTCCCCAATGAAAACACTCATCGAAGGTTTTCTGAAGTTCCAGAAAGAAGCCTTTCCGCAACGCACCGACCTGTTCAGACACCTGGCCACCACGCAAACTCCAGGCACCTTGTTCATCACCTGTTCCGACAGTCGTGTAGTGCCGGAACTCCTGACCCAACAAGAACCCGGTGAGCTGTTCGTGATCCGTAACGCCGGCAACATCGTGCCCTCCTACAGCCCCCATCCCGGTGGTGTATCGGCCACCGTCGAGTATGCCGTCGCCGTGCTCGGCGTCACCGATATCGTGATCTGCGGCCATTCGGATTGCGGCGCCATGACCGCAGTAGCCAAGTGCACCTGCATGGATCACCTGCCCGCTGTCAGCGGCTGGCTGCAACACGCCGAGTCGGCAAAAGTCATCAACGAGTCGCGGTCCCATGCCAATGAAGCAGCGAAAGTCAGCTCGATGGTGCGTGAGAATGTGATCGCGCAACTGGCGAACATCCAGACTCACCCGAGCGTGCGCCTGGCCCAGGAAAAAGGCCTGCTGAATTTGCATGGCTGGGTGTACGACATCGAAACCGGTTCGATCGATGCACTTGATGGCAGCTGCCGCAGTTTCGTATCGCTGGTCGAACATCCGACCACTTGCGCCGTGCTCGGCCAAGCGGTCGATGCCGCGTGAGGAAGGTCTAGCGTTTGACGCCCAGATCGATCTGGGTCATGCGGCTGCGGATGGTGAACACACCATCACCCGAGAGAATTGCGCTGCGCGCGAACAGGCGCCCGCTCTCCCAGTTCGACAGACCCAGCTCCGGCTTGTTGAGTGCGTACTGGCCGTCGACCCAACGGGTAATGCCATTGCCGACGAAGGGTGCGTTGACTGCGTTGTAGAAACGCTCCTGAGTCGTAGCATCTTCGCTGATCAGCGACACAGTGAACTGCGGACTGTAGCGATTGAACAAGGCAATGGCGCTGTCCAGGTGGTCGACGATTTTCAGGCTGACTTCCGGGGTCTCTTCCCATTCCCACTCGCGGCCCAGTTGATCTTCTGGCAGCGGTTCGGCCAGTGCTTCGGTCTGGTAGCCTTCGGCGCGGTACACCTCGACGGTTGCGTTTAGCCAATCGGCGGGCAGGAACGATTCGCTGCCTTCAACGATGTGTAACTTGCAGCCCTGGCCGCGCGCCTTGCCAGCCTGTTGCAGTGCATCGAGAAACAGCGGCACCAATTCCGCTGCGCGATCACGGTGGATCAGGCAGACGTTCAGGGTGTTGCAGACTTTGCGGTCGAGGGAGTTGCGCACCACGCTGGCGAAGCGCGTGGCATCGGCGTCGGTATCAGCGACCAGCCAGGCGCCACCGGTGCCATGCAGGCTGACCGCGGTGCCGGCCTGTTGCGCGATGCTGCCCAACTGGCTGACGGCGCGACCCGAACCACGGGCCACGGCCAGCGACAGCCGCCGGTCGGCGAACATCGCCCAACCGGCCGCATGGTTGACGCTCTCGACCAACGACACAGCGCCATTCGGCAACCCGGCAGCGGCAAGCGCCGGGTTCAGTGCATGTTTGACAATGGCTTGGGCGGTGCCCAACGCATCGCTGCCAATGCGCAGCACGGCCGTATTACCGGTGCGCAACACGCCAGCGGCATCGGCGAAGACATTCGGCCGGCCTTCAAAGACAAACGCGACGATCCCCAGTGGCGACACCACTTGCTCGACCTTCCAGCCGTCGTGCTCGACGCAACTGATCACCTTGCCACGCGAGGCGGACGCGTCGCGCCAGGCGCGCAGGCCGGCGATCATGTCACGTCGCATGCGCTCATCGGCCAGCAGCCGCGTGGTCGAACGGCCACGGGCCTTGGCCCGTTCGATGTCGGCCTGGTTGGCGGCCTCGATCAAGGCCCAGCAATCCGGGGTTTCCAGGCGTTGGGCGAACAGATCGAAGAAATGGCTGATCGCCTGATCCGACACCGCCGACATTGCGCTGAACGCAGCTTCCGCACGTTCGATCGCGACCGCCGCCGCCTGCTGGTCGGCCACCGGAATCAGCAACAATTCGCCGCTGACCTGTTCCACCAGCAGGTGGTCTCCGGGCTGGAAGCGTGCCGCCAGTTCGGGGCTGACCACAGTGACACGATTACCGGCGAAAGGGATCGGCGTGCCAGCGACTAGACGTTCGAGCGCGAGAGACATGAAGCGGATTCACCATGCAATGGGCGGGCGGAAAATGTATAGCAAAAGTCCGCGAGCGTCATCTGCCCCAAGGCATCCCGGTTCAGACCGCCGATTGCAGGCGCGAATGCAGCAGCCCCTTGACCGTGCGCATCACGGCGGCATTCGCCTCCTCCATCTGCCCGACCTGCTTCAGTGCCTCTTCCAGTTCACCTCGGGCATGGGCCTCCAACGCGGCCTGGCCGCTGCTGTGAACCATTTGATGAGGCACTTCCATACGCCGGAAATCCGCGTCGCGTTGTTGGGTCTGGTTCTGTTCGCCGTAGTACCACTGGCCGAACAGGCACTCGGTTTCATCCGGCAGGATCAGCGGTGAATGCGGCTTGG
This sequence comes from Pseudomonas sp. SDO5591_S426, assembly GCF_054070755.1. Classification (NCBI taxonomy): domain Bacteria; kingdom Pseudomonadati; phylum Pseudomonadota; class Gammaproteobacteria; order Pseudomonadales; family Pseudomonadaceae; genus Pseudomonas; species Pseudomonas sp. SDO5591_S426. The sequence goes on from NZ_JBSVXD010000013.1 coordinate 13,356, forward strand.
GGTTGAGCAAGCGATCATAGACCGCCACCTTGAGCGTCAGCTCTTGCAGGTTGGCCAACTCGACGTTGGACAGCAAGTGCGACTGGTCGATTTCCCGCTGCATCTGCTGTGCCTCGCCGTACATGCCGGCCATGGCCTCGGCGGTTTTGTCGATGACCGCACCGAAAGCATTGGAGACCTCACTCTGTTGCGAAATCGCCTGTTTGGCCTGGCTGATTTCCTGCTGGATCGCCGAGGTTTCCTTGACGATTTCCCGGGTCGCTTCAGCGGTTTTTTCCGCCAACAGCCGCACTTCACCGGCCACCACCGCAAAGCCGCGCCCGGTGTCACCGGCACGCGCCGCTTCGATGGCGGCATTGAGCGCCAGCAGGTTGGTTTTGCGTGCGATGTCGCTGATCAGGTCGACGATGCGGTCGATCTCACTGGCGCGGCCTACCAGGTGCGTGATCACCTCTTCCAGCGCCTCCAGCCCGGCGGCCATGACCCGCGATTGCTCTTGCAGATGACTGACCTGCTCGCGGTTGCTGATGGCCGAGCTGGCCACGGTTTCCGCCCGCTGATGGTTGAGCTTTAGGCGCTGATTGAGCATCGAGAATGATTCACTGACCGGCGCCAGCGAGTTACCGCAAGTGAGCAGGTGCTGCGCCAGGCCGCGGAAAAAATCACGGTCGCGCAGTTCGGCATTGCGTGCGGCCAGTTGGGCGTCATTCACGCCGTTGACGATCACCGGCGCCGGCGCTGGCTGCTCGATGGAGTGTTCGATGGTTTTCCTGCGCCATGTGAAATTCATTCCCGTTCCCCAGCCCCAGACGCAAATGCGCCAAAGCGCGGAAGATACGAATGAGCGGGGCCGGGTAAAAGATCCAATTCGACGAATTAACGAAAGACCGCACTCAGTTTCAGAAACACCAGTGATCCCGGTGGGAGCGAGCTTGCTCGCGATGAGGCCCTGTCAGTCGAAATCAATGTTGACTGTAAGACCGCTATCGCGAGCAAGCTCGCTCCCACAAGGATTTGCGGTGTCTCTACGTATCAAAGTGTGTACAACCCCGTCCCTGACACAACAAGCCTTCAATCCCCGCCGCAAACGACACATCGCAGATACACCCGCCTGATGAAATTCACTTGTCGCTAAACGGGCACCCCGCTGCCCGACATCCCTGACTTGAAGGAGACCATCGTCCATGAGCACTTCCATTTCTACGGCCGTCAAAGGCCTGCACCTGAACCTTGATCGCGCCGGCAACTGGATCGCGCCACTGACCTTGCGGATCTTTCTCGCTTGGGAATTCTTCGAGTCAGGCCTTGAGAAATTCAACGGTGAGAACTGGTTCGCCGACATTCAGGACCGCTTCCTGTTTCCGTTCAACCACCTGCCGGCCACGTTGAACTGGGAACTGTCGATGTGGGTGGAGCTGATCTGCGCCCTCTTCATCTTGGTGGGCCTGGCCACGCGGTTTTCGGCGATCAGCCTGATCGTGGTTACCATCGTCGCTACCGCCGCCGTGCACTGGCCGGCCGACTGGTCGAGCTTGAGCGAACTGGCCCAGGGCTACTCGATCACCAACAAGGGCTACGGCAACTTCAAGCTGCCGCTGATTTACCTTGCCGCGCTGGTTCCACTGGTGTTCGCGGGGCCTGGCAAATTTAGTCTTGATGCGTTGCTGGCGCGGTTCTTCTGGCGTCGCAGTCATAGCTGAAACCACAAAAACTGTAGGAGCGAGCCTGCTCGCTCCTACACGGGTTCAGCGAATTACCGAACGACTTCTTCCGTCCCTTCGACTTCAGCCAGCTTCGGATGCGCACCACGTTCATGCACATGAGAATGCGGCGTGCGATCGATCAGCAGGCTCAGCAATTCTGGACGGCTGTAGTGACCGCGCGAATCCATCATGCGTTTGCGCTTGTCGATCAGGCCCATGTCGAGGTCGACGATCACCTCGCCTTCACCTTCGGTCAATGCGCCCAGTACCACGCCATCGGGGCTGATGATTGCGGTGTAGCAACCGCCGGAGATCGGGCCGATCGGGCAGCCGGTGTCGGCCATTATTTGCGCCTGTTGCTCCGGGTTGAGCCAGGCGGTGGAGTTGACCACGAAGCACGCGGCTTCCAGCGCATGTTGGCGAATGCTGACTTCCATTTGCGAGGTGAACAGCGGACCGGCGAACGAACCCGGATACATCGAGGCGTGAATCTGTTCGCCATCGGCCATCAACGCGTAACGGGCCAGCGGGTTGTAATGCTCCCAGCACGCCAGTTGCCCGATGCGCCCTACCGCGCTGTCGGTGGCGCGCAGGCCCGAACCGTCGCCCATGCCCCAGATCATGCGTTCGTGGTAGGTCGGGGAAATCTTGCGGCGATGCTGGATCAGGGTGCCGTCGGCATCGAACAGCAACTGCGCGTTGTACAGCGTGCCGCCATCGCGTTCGTTGACGCCGATGGACACGACCATGCCGGCCTGTTTGGCGGCGGCACCGATGGCATCAGTGGCGTCCGAAGGCACGGTCACCGCCTGATCCAGCAACTTGTAGTGCTCGGCGCCCATTTCGAACGGCGACTGCACGAACGAGAAATACGGGTAGTACGGCACGATGGTTTCCGGAAACACGGCGAACTGCACACCTTGTTCGCCGAGTTCGAGAATCTTCTCCACGACTTTATTCACGGTGCCTTCACGGCTGTAGAGTACGGGGCTGATTTGGACGGCGGCGGCTTTTACGAGGGTCATGGCGGCGATCTCATTGAGGAAGTAGGCTTCAGCGAGATCAAGATTACGGAAATAATATTTAGGCTTAAATGTCGTATACACCACCTTTTAGGACATCACCCTCGATTAGCGCGCTGGATCACCTGCGGCGGCTGCCCGAATGCGCGGATAAACGCCCGCCGCATACGTTCCCGATCACCAAAACCGGTGTCGGTTGCCACCACATCGATGGAGTGACGACCGGTTTCCATCATCAACCTCGCGGACTCTACCCGCAGGCTTTCGATGGCCTTGGCCGGCGATTGACCGGTTTCGGCATGGAACACCCGACTGAACTGGCGCGGACTGAGATTCGCCGCATTGGCCAACTCCTCCACCGAAAGTGCGGACTTGAGGTTTTGCTTGGCGTAGGTCAGTGCCGCCTGAATGCGGTCGGTCTTGGGTTCCAGCTCCAGCATCACCGAAAACTGCGACTGCCCACCCGCCCGACGGTGATAAACCACCAACTGTCGCGCCACCCGCCGCGCGACTTCGGCGCCCAGATCCATTTCCACAAGCGCCAGCGCCAGATCGACACAGGCGCTCATACCGGCGGCCGTCCAGATATTGCCGTCGTTGATGAAAATCCGATCCTCCTCGACCTTCACCTTTGGATAATCCCGCTGCAACGACGCGGCATGACACCAGTGAGTGGTCGCCCGTCGGCCATCGAGTAACCCGGCCTCAGCCAGGGCAATGGCGCCGGTGCAGATCGATCCCAGGCGTCGGGTGCCCTGACTGGCACCACGCAAGAACTCCACCATGCCCGCCGAGACCGGACGGATCAGGTTGTCGCCCATGACCAGCAGCGTGTCGAACGGACGCTGGTCGAACGCGGTGGTTTGCACGGCAAAACCGGCGGAAGTTTGCACCATGCCGCCGGTTTCGGAGAGCAATTCAATGGTGTAAACCGGCTCGTCGGCGGCAGTGTTCGCCAGTTCGAACGTGGCGCACATGGCCAGGCCCAGGACCTGGAAACCGGGGTAAACGATGAGGCCGATGTGGTGCATGATGGTTGCAAATCCCGTAGGAGCAAGGCTTGCCCGCGATGAGGCAGGCATATTCAACATTGCTGTCGGCTGACTTTACGCCATCGCGAGCAAGCTTTGCTCCTACAGGCGGCTAAAGCGCTAAAAGCTCCATGCAAACCGGTAAACCATCGATGTCGATGCCGGATGGCATTGCCCATTATCCGCATCCCCCCCAACAATCGACCAATTGGCCCGCGAGTTCTCCCCCAACTCCCGCGCAGCCTCAGGTTTGAAACACCTACTCAGCACCTCATCCGGCACCAACGCGTAATCCTTCGGATGCTCACGCAACCATTGCGCCGCCCGCTCAACGGTGGAATCAAGCATGCCGAAATGCACGATCGGCTGCCGAGCAGACAGCCAGTGACCTTCGCTCCAGTTGACCAGCACCAGATCTGCGCCGTGAGTCATGGTTTTGGCTTGCGCCATGAGCGTTTGATTGGGATTGGTGCCGTCCTTGACCGGTTCGACAAATCCCCGGGCAAACCACAGCACAAACCAAGTGATGACCAACGCCGGAAACACGCGCCGAAAACGCGGTCGCTGACGGAACCAACGCCGCAACAACCACGGCACCAGCGGTGCGGCCACCAGCACTAATCCTGGCAGCGCCGGGTAGATGTACAACTTGCGCTTGCCGCTGCTGATGCAGAAAAACAGCACCACCAACGCCACCCAACCGAGCAGTACCAGCACACGGCCGTCGCGTTTTTGCAGCTGTCGGCGCCAGGCCGGCACCAGCCATGGCAGCACCAGTACCAGCGGCAGCCAATATTGCGGAATGACATTGGTGAAGAAGTACCAGAACGGCTCGCGATGGTGCCAAGCGGCGGCATAGCGTCCGGCCGTCTGGCGCAGGAGGATTTCCCGGGCATAGGCGATTTCATCTGCCGTGCCATTGAGGGCGATGGACAAGGCCAGGGGCAATAGCCAGATCGCAATGGCGGCCAGCATGACCGCAAACCCGAGCAGCCACTTTCGCGTCTCGCTCGGCATCGCGACCACACCGGGCCAGCCCTTGCGCACCGCGTAGGCATACGGGATCAGCATCAACGCCGGAAGAAAACCCACGCCTTTGGTGATCACGCCGATGCCCATCGCCGCGCATCCCACATAGAACCAGCGCCAGGCCGGACCGAGCAGCAGATGACGCGCCAATCCGTAAAGGCCCAGCGTGGTGAACAGAATCAAAAAGCTGTCGATCTGCCCGGTGCGCAGGATGCTGTAGGTCTGATAAGTCGCCAGGTACAGCAGCGCTGCAATGCGGCCAATGCGTTGGTTCCATAACCTGCGACCCAGGTCGTAGACCATCGCCGTGACCGTCACCGCCGAAAACAGCCCCGGAATGTAGAGCGCGATGTTGGGCATGCCGGTCAGCCAGACGAAAAACGCCACGGTCCACATGAAGATCGGCGGCTTGTCGCCGTAGATTTCCCCGGCGCGGTGCGGAATCAGCCACGAACCGTTGTGCAGCATCTCCAGCGCCACGCCGAGGAAGCGTTCTTCATCGACGTTCTGCGCCGAACGCAAGCCCAGCCCTGCGCCGATCAACAGTAAAGCAAGCAGCATCAGGCCCAGGCACTCGACCCTGGGCGACAGCGATCTGCGCATGACTTATTCCTTGAGGTCTTTGCTTTTTTTGATCAATTGCAGGTTGCGCAAATAGACGATGGAGCCAAACGCCTGCCCGGCAATGAACACCGGGTCCTGGCGGTAAATGGCGTAGGCGAACAGCAACGTACTGCCGACAATGCTCAAGTACCAGAAGCTCACCGGGATCACGCTGCGCTTTTTGTATTCGCTGTACAGCCACTGCAAGACGAATCGACCGGTGAACGCGATCTGTCCGGCAAAACCGATCACCAGCCACAAGGCTTCGCGGGTCATGATCATCCTTCGAGCTCCTGGGCGTGGGTGTTCAGGCGCGTGCGCTTGATCAGCCACCAGACGCCGATCAGGTCGAGAACGCCCACCAGCGCACGGTCAATGTTGCCGTACTTGGACACCCCCGCCGTACGCGGTCGATGGTTGACCGGATGGACGATCATTCGGCCGTTGTGGCGCTGGATCAATGCCGGAATGTAGCGGTGCATGTGGTCGAAGTACGGCAGGCGCAAGAAGGCGGCGCGCTCGATCAGTTTCAAGCCGCAGCCGGTATCCGGCGTGGCGTCCTTGAGCAAGCGGCTGCGCAGGCCATTGGCGAAACGCGAGGCCCAACGCTTGCTCGCGGTATCGCGGCGGTTGGTGCGGTGGCCGGCCACCAATTGCACATCGGCGCTTGCGCGTTCGCTGCGCACCAGCGCCAGCATGCCGGGAATGTCCGCCGGATCGTTTTGCCCGTCACCGTCGAGCGTGGCCAGCCATTGTCCGCGAGCTTCGCGTGCCGCGTGGTAGAGCGAGGTGCTTTGCCCCAGCGAGCGCTCGTGATGCAGGATGCGCAAGGCAGTCAGGCCGTTGTTTCTGATCTGCCGCAACTCGTGCAAGGTCGCATCGGTGCTGCCGTCGTCGACAACGATGATCTCGTAGGCCTCGTCGGCCAATGCCACGCGGATTTCCTCAAGCAATGGCTTGAGGTTGTTCGCTTCGTTTTTTGCTGGAATCAGTACCGATACAAAAATGTCCTGGCGCATGGAGTCCCCCTCGCCTTTTGGTTGTTGCGTTTTCAGAGGCGAACGCTTCATGCCTGATAAAACTGCCGATACCACTTCACAAACTCCCCGACGCCGGTTTCCACCGATACCTGCGGGCAGAAACCGACCCACGCTTGCAGTGCCGAAACATCGGCCCAGGTCTTGACCACATCGCCGTCCTGCAACGGCATGAAGTTACGGCGCGCCTGCTTGCCCAATGCCGATTCCAGGCACTCGATAAAATCCAGCAGCGCCATGGGCTCACCGCGACCGATGTTGAATAGTTGATTGACGCCCGCGCCGGGTGGCCGCGTGCGCAGGCGGGCGATGCTTTCGACGATGTCGTCGATGTAGGTGAAGTCCCGCGCCATTTCGCCCTGGTTGTAGACGTCAATCGGCAGGCCTTTGAGGATGGCCTCGGTGAATTTGAACGGCGCCATGTCCGGTCGCCCCCAAGGTCCGTAGACGGTAAAAAAGCGCAGGCCACTGGCCTTGAGGCCGTACAGGTGGCAATAACTGTGGGCCAGCAATTCATTGGCGCGCTTGGTGGCCGCGTACAGCGAAACCGGGTGATCGACGGGGTCTTCGACGCTGAACGGCATTTTGCTGTTGCTTCCGTACACCGAACTGCTGGAGGCGTAGATCAAATGCTCGGGACGATGATGCCGACAGGCTTCCAGCACATTGAGGAAACCCACCAGGTTCGATTGGGCATACACATCCGGGTGGTCCAGCGAATAACGCACGCCCGCCTGGGCCGCCAGGTGCACCACCTCGGTAAAGTGCTGCTCGCGGAACAATTCCAGCAATGCCGGTTTGTCGACGATGTCCATTTTCAGGAAGCGAAAGCCCGGCAAGGACGCAAGTTCCTTGAGCCGTGCCTGCTTGAGCGCTACGTCGTAGTAATCGTTGAGGTTGTCGATCCCGACCACATCATGACCGTCCAGGCACAAGCGCCTGGCCGTATGAAAGCCGATGAAACCGGCGGCGCCGGTGACGAGAGCCGTCACGAGGCGCTCAGCCTGGAGGACGCACCGAGAGGTGCCGTGTTGCCGTTGAAAAACCACGCCTGCTTCATGTTTCTGTTTCCGCTCATGACGTTGCTGACCCTTGCTGCGTCATGAAGCTTGTAGAACAGAAATATTGCAGTTTCGGTGGTCTGGATAAATCACCCAGGTTTTTCCCGCATAACAGAGACTACTTCGCATCACCGCCTATCGGCTTATAGAACTTGAACAAGCCGATGTTTGCCGTATTGGTGTACTCCTTGGCCCAATCCGGTTTCACCGTACGATCATGGAAATACAACGCGCCTTTCGTGCGATCCGGCAATTGCTTGTTCAGCGCCTTGCGCGCAATTTCCTTGGCCATTGAATACTGCACTTCTTCCTGCACCGAGTCGGGACGACCATCGCACCACCAGGAAAACTGGCAGCTCTTGGTTTCCGAACCCTGCTTGACCACACCGCAGACGGTGTCGGGAAAACCTTCGTGACCGAGACGGTTCATGACCACGTTGGCCACCGCTTCCATGTCGGCCGAATCCTTGCCTTTGGCTTCCCAGTAGATCGAACGGGCGAGGCAAGTGATGGCGTCATCCAGCGGCGCTTTTCCCGCCGGGTCCACGGCCTGGACTTCAGGCTGGGTGATGGCCTCAGACTTGGGCGCCGGCGCGGGGCTGCTGTTTTGCGCAGCCTTTTGCTCCAGCACTTCGGCTTTGTCTTCAGCGACTTTCTGTTTTTGTTCCTGGTCGGTGGCGAATGCCGGAGCGGCGAGGAGTGTCAGGGCGAGGCAGGTTGCTATCCAGTTGCAGCGCATGGTCGGATAACTCAATGGGCAGTGTTGCTTCAGTGTAGTAGTGAAATGATTGCACACACGGTGCCGCGTCCCGTAAAAATGCATTGCCTTCGAGGGGGTAATTTCAAGCATCATGGGCGCAGTCAGCTCAAGGAGGATTTCCATGCATTTCCTGTCCCCGTCATCCACTCTGCGCCTTGCCGGGTTGTCATTGGGTTTGTCGTTCGCCGCCACCGCACTGGCCAGCGACGAGTCGCAACTGATCGAATCGATCAACGTCTACCGCAGCCAGTTGCAACGCTGCGCCGGCCAGGTCTCGTCGGAGCTGCCACCGCTGGCGGCCGACCCACGACTGGTTCTGTCCGCCGCCAGCATCGGCAATCTGCAGCAGGCCATGGCCACCGCCGGTTATCCGATGAAGAACGTGCAAGCGATCAGCCTGGCCGGACCGCGCGATGCGCCGTCGGCGATGAAAGCGATTCAGGAGAGTTTTTGCCAGATCGTGCTCGACCCGCAATTCGTCGATGTCGGGGTCAGCCGCCAGGACAACCAATGGCGCATCGTGGTAGCCCGGCCACTGCTGAGCGCACGCCTGGGCGATTGGCAGGCTGAAGGCCAGAAGCTATTGACCGAGCTGAACGCCGCACGAAGCAAACCACGCCAGTGCGGCACTCAAGCCTTCAACGCGACCACGCCGCTGACCTGGAACGCCACGCTGGCGACCGCCGCCGAAACCCAGTCGCGCAGCATGGCCAACAACAACTATTTCGATCACAAGGACCGTGATGGCCGCACGCCGGGCGACCGCGCGGAGCTGGCAGGCTACGACTTCCAGCAGATCGGCGAAAACATCGCCGCCGGCCAGGACAGCGTACGCAAAGTGGTCGACGGCTGGCTGGCCAGCCCCGGCCACTGCGCGAATCTGATGAACCCGCAGTTCCGCGATTTGGGTGCGGCGTACGCAGTTGATCCGAAGAGTGATGCGGGGATTTACTGGACGGCGATGTTTGGCGCTCAGTAAAAACACAAAAACCCGGAGCCCTGTCATGGGGCTCCGGGTTGATTGCTTTTCGTAGGAGCACGGATTGCCGGCGATGGGGCACTTGAGGTCGCTATCGCCGGCAAGCCGTGCTCCTACAGGTTCACCGTTGTCAGTGCGAACTCATCCCGGCCGCCTGCATCAACATCCGCAATGCCCCCGCCACCACACCCAATGCAACCACACTGCCCAGCCAGATCACTACCAGCCACCCAAGGCGCTTGTACCAACGCGCAGGTGCCGGTTGACGCGTATCAATGGTAGCCATCACCAATCCTCACTTTGCCGCGGAAAACGTAGTAGCTCCAGACCGTGTACATCAGGATGATCGGCAGGATGAACAGCGCGCCGATCAGGATGAACAACTGGCTGGTCGCCGGTGATGCCGCGGCCCAAAGGCTGATGGACGGCGGCACGATGTTCGGCCAGATGCTGAAGGCCAGGCCGATGTAGCCGAGGAACACCAGCATCAGGGTAAAAGCGAACGGCCAATGGGTGTGGCGCTGACGCAAGGTCTTGAGCAAACCGAACATCGCCAGCAAGGCCAACACCGCCAGTGCGCCGAACACCGCGAGGTGCGCATGGGCAAACCAGCGTGTGGCGATTTCCGGATGCAGGATGGGCGTCCACACGCAGATCACGCCGATCACCGCCAGCAACAGCCAGGCCAGTGGGCGGGTGAACAAACGCATCCGCGATTCCAGCATGCCTTCGGTCTTGACCAGCAACCAGGTGCTGCCGAGCAGTGCATAAGCGACGATCAGCCCGACACCGCAGAACAGCGGGAAAGGCGCCAGCCAGTCCCAACTGCCGCCGGCGAACTGCCGGTCGACCACCGGAATACCGGCAATGTAAGTGCCGATCACCACACCTTGGGAAAACGTCGCCAGCAGCGAACCGCCGATGAACGCCATGTCCCAGACGTGACGCTTTTCCGGGCTGGCCTTGAAGCGAAATTCGAACGCCACACCACGGAAAATCAAGCCGCACAACATCAGGATCAACGGCAGGTACAACGCTTCCAGAATCACTGAATAGGCCAGCGGGAACGCGCCGTACAGCGCCGCGCCGCCCAACACCAGCCAGGTCTCATTGCCGTCCCAGACCGGCGCCACGGTGTTCATCATCACATCACGTTCCTTGGCATCCGGGATCAGCGGAAAGAGAATCCCCAACCCCAGGTCGAAACCGTCCATGATCACGTACATCATCACGCCGAAGGCGATGATCACGCCCCAGATCAGCGATAAATCGATACCTTGAATACCCATGTCTCAACTCCCCTTTTTCAAATGACGCGGGCGTCGGTTTCGAGAATTTCAGCGTCAGCGGACAGCGGACGACGCGGCGTTATCACCTGCTCGGAATGCCCCGCAGGCGGATGCTCGTGATGGGGTTTTGGCCCCTTGGCCACCAGTTTCATCATGTAGCCGATGCCCACCGTGAACACCGAGAAGTAGATCACCACGAACAGCGCCAGTGAGATGCTCAGCTGCGTGACACTGTGATTGGACGCGGCATTCGCCGTGCGTTGCAGGCCATACACCACCCACGGCTGGCGCCCGACTTCCGTGGTGATCCAGCCCGCCAGCATGGCGATCAGGCCGCTCGGCCCCATCCACAACATCAGGCGCAGGAACCAGCGATTGCGGTAGATGGCGCCGCTGCGACGCAGCACCAGGCCCAGCACACCAGCCAGCACCATCAACATGCCCAGCCCGGCCATGACGCGGAAACTCCAGAAGATGATCGTCGCGTTGGGGCGGTCCTCTTTCGGGAAGCTCTTGAGCGCGGGGATCTGCTTGTCGAGGCTGTGGGTCAGGATCAGGCTGCCCAGATACGGAATCTCGATGGCGTATCTGGTTTCCTCAGCCTGCATGTCAGGGATGCCGAACAGCACCAGCGGCGTCGCTTCGTTGCCGTTGTTTTCCCAGTGTCCTTCGATGGCGGCGATTTTCGCCGGTTGATGTTCCAGGGTGTTCAAGCCATGCGCGTCGCCGACCACTGCCTGAATCGGGCAGACGATCAGGGCCATCCACAACGCCATCGACAACATCTTGCGCACTTGCTTGGTGTCGTTGCCGCGCAACAGATGCCACGCCGCCGAGGAGCCGACAAAAAACGCGGTGGCCACGAACGCGGCAATCGCCATGTGCGCCAGCCGATACGGGAACGACGGGTTGAACACGATGGCCAGCCAGTCCAGCGGCATCACGCGACCGTCGACGATCTCGAAACCTTGAGGCGTTTGCATCCAGCTGTTGGATGCGAGAATCCAGAAGGTCGAAATCAAGGTGCCGATGGCGACCATGACCGTCGAGAAGAAGTGCAGCCCGCGCCCTACCCGGTTCCAGCCGAACAACATGACCCCGAGAAAACCCGCTTCGAGGAAGAACGCGGTCAGCACTTCATAGGTCAACAACGGCCCGGTGATGCTGCCGGCGAAGTCGGAGAAACGGCTCCAGTTGGTGCCGAACTCGTAAGCCATGACCAGGCCCGAGACCACGCCCATGCCGAAGTTGACGGCAAAGATCTTCGACCAGAAATGGTAGAGATCACGGTAGGTGTCGTTGCGGGTTTTCAGCCAAAGCCCTTCAAGCACGGCCAGGAAACTGGCCAGCCCGATGGTGATGGCGGGAAAGATGATATGGAACGAAACCGTGAACGCGAATTGCATCCGCGCCAGGTCCAGTGCCTGGAGGTTAAACATGTCGAAATCCTCATCGCGGCTGTAAAACGGCGGCACACGGCCGGGCCACCGTCAGGCCGTGGGGCCTGCAGCCAACTCATGTCGAAAGGTTTGCAGTCAGCCGGAGCGACATCAGTTCGCTCCGGCGAAGCACTACGCGGCGGAGGTGGAAATCAGGCCGTTTGCCTTGGCCTGCTCCAGCCGGATGGCGACGAATTTGGAAGTCGGGGTGAACGTGCGATCACCGTAACTTTCCAGTGGCACCAACGGGTTGGTCTCCGGGTAATAAGCAGCGGCTTGACCGGCCGGAATGTCGTAGGCGATCAGGGTAAAACCGCTGACCCGACGTTCGCGGTCGTCGTCCCACAGCGCCACCAGATCGACTTTCTGCCCCGGTTCGAAACCGAGCCGAAGAATGTCCTGCTCGTTGGCGAATACCACATCGCGCATGCCGTAGACCCCGCGATAGCGATCGTCCAGACCGTACAGCGTGGTGTTGTACTGATCGTGGGAACGCATGGTCTGCAAAATCAGATGCGGCTTGACCGGCAGGTTGCGCACGCCTTCGCTGATCAGGTGCTCGGGCAACTCGCTCGGGGTGAATTGCGCCTTGCCGCTGGCGGTTTTCCAGATCCGGTCGGATGCGTCGTTGCCCATGTGGAAACCACCGGGATGCAGCAGTTTTTGATTGAAGTCTTCGAAGCCCGGGATGGTGTCGGCAATCATGTTGCGGATGCGCCCGTAGTCACCAATGGCCCAGTTCCAGTCAATCGGCTGCTTGCCCAGCGTCGCCGCGGCGATGCCGGCAATGATCGCAGGCTCCGAACGCAGCTGTTTGGACTTGGGTTTCAGCTGGCCGTGGGAAATGTGGATCATGCTGAAGGTGTCTTCCACGGTCACGCCTTGCGGGCCTTCGGCTTGAATATCGATGTCGGTACGGCCCAGGCACGGCAGGATCAGCGCTTCCCGGCCAGTCACCAAGTGGCTGCGGTTGAGCTTGGTGGCGATGTGTACGGTGAGGTCGCATTTACGCAACGCGGCGTGGGTACGCGGGGTGTCGGGCGTCGCTTGGGCGAAGTTGCCACCCAGGCCGATGAACACTTTCGCGCGGCCCTGCTCCATCGCCGAAATCGCCATCACCGTGTTGTGACCATGCTCGCGTGGCGGCGTGAAGGAGAAGCGTTTTTCCAGCGCGTCCAACAGCTCCTTGGGCGCCAGTTCGTTGATGCCCATGGTGCGGTCGCCCTGCACGTTACTGTGGCCGCGCACCGGCGACAGACCCGCGCCGGGACGGCCGACGTTGCCGCGCAACAACATCAGGTTGATGACTTCCTGCAGCGTCGCCACCGAGTGCGTGTGTTGAGTCAGGCCCATCGCCCAGCACATGATCACGCGCTTGGCCCGGGCGTACATCCGTGCGGCGAGTTCGATATCGGCCAGGGTCATGCCCGATTGCTGTTCGATGTGTTCCCAGCTGGTCGCGTCGACTTCGGCCAGGTAGGCATCCATTCCCGAGGTGTGTTCGGCGATGAACTCATGATCGAACACCGGCTCGCCACCGGTGGCTTGCGCTTCACGCTCCCACTGCAAGAGGAACTTGGCCATGCCGCGCATGATTGCCATGTCGCCGCCGAGTGCCGGACGGAAGTAGGCGGTGTTGGTCGGTTCAGAGCCGTTGAGCAGCATTTCGATCGGGTGCTGCGGGTGCTGGAAACGCTCCAGCCCGCGCTCCTTGAGCGGGTTGATGCAGATCACCTGTGCGCCACGCTTCACCGCTTCGCGCAGCGGTTCAAGCATCCGTGGGTGGTTGGTGCCGGGGTTCTGGCCGATGACGAAAATCGCGTCGGCATGCTCCAGGTCATCGAACACGACGGTGCCTTTGCCCACGCCGAGGCTTTCGATCATCGCAACGGCGCTGGCCTCGTGGCACATGTTGGAGCAATCGGGGAAATTGTTGGTGCCGTAGGCCCGCACGAACAGTTGATAGAGAAATGCCGCTTCGTTGCTGGCGCGGCCCGAGGTGTAGAACTCGGCCTGGTTCGGCGATTCCAGCGCATTGAGATGCCGGGCGATCAACGCGAACGCGTCGTCCCACGTGGTCTCGACGTAACGGTCGGTGGCCGCGTCATAGCGCATCGGGTGGGTCAGTCGGCCCTGATACTCCAGCCAGTAATCGCTCTGTTCGGCCAGCGTCGACACGCTGTATTTGTTGAAGAACGCCGGGTTGACCAGACGGCCGGTGGCCTCCCAGTTAACGGCTTTGGCGCCGTTTTCGCAGAACTTGACCATGCCGTTTTCCGGCGACTCGCCCCAGGCGCAACCCGGGCAGTCGAAGCCGCCGTTCTGGTTGGTCTTGAGCATCGCACGGATGTTCTTCAGGGCGTTTTCACTGCCCAGCCAGTTCTTGGTCACAGCGATCAGCGCGCCCCAACCAGCGGCGGCACCTTTATAGGGTTTGTAGCGGTCGACTTGAGACATGGTACTTCTCCGTGACAATGCACACAGGCGTTGACCTGATACAGGTCTTTGTTCGATGACGGAGAAAGAATATGAATGGCGAATAAATATTGTCTAATCGCTATTAATGACCACATTATCGAAATGCTCTATCACGACATTTTTTCCTTTATCTACAGGCACTTGAACAATATAAAAACAACTTTAACCGGCAAAATAAATTCATCATAGATGCGGTCGATCAGCCGGTTATTAATAGTGATTGGACGCCCCGACAAGTTGCTCTTAGCCTGCGCTCAACAAGTCCGTTAAAGACGGAATATTCATACAAAAAGCGCCAAGCGAGGGTGTCATGTCAGAACGAGTCTTGATCGATGGATTCTCCCGGCGCGTGGACTATCTGCGGATGTCGGTCACCGACCGCTGCGATTTTCGCTGCGTGTATTGCATGGCCGAAGACATGCAGTTTCTGCCGCGCCAACGGGTGCTGACCCTGGAAGAGATTTACCAAGTCGCACAAAGCTTCGTCGCCCTGGGCACGCGCAAGATTCGCCTGACCGGCGGCGAACCGCTGATCCGTCCCGGCGTGGTGCAGTTGTGCGAAAAGGTCGCCGCCCTGCCCGGCCTGCGGGAACTGTGCATGACCACCAACGGCTCGCAGTTGGCCAAACTGGCGCAGCCCTTGTTCGACGCCGGGGTCAAGCGCCTCAACATCAGCCTCGACTGCCTGGACCCACAACGCTTTCGCGAACTGACCCGCACTGGTGATCTGGCACAGGTCATCAAAGGCATCGACGCTGCCAACCAGGTCGGTTTCCGCAATACCAAGCTCAATTGCGTAGTGATGAAGGGCCGCAACGATCACGAGATCAACGATCTGGTGAGCTTCGCCATCGACCGCAACCTCGACATTTCCTTCATCGAAGAAATGCCCTTGGGCACGATCCACGAACACAGCCGCGCCGAATCGTTTTATTCCAGCGCCCAGGTCCGTGAAAAGATCGCCGAACGCTACACTCTGATTGATTCCGCCGAGTCGACCCAGGGTCCGTCGCGCTACTGGCGCCTGGCCGAAGCACCGCAGATTCGCCTGGGGTTCATTTCGCCCCACAGCCACAACTTCTGCGGCACCTGCAACCGGGTGCGGCTGACCGTGGAAGGTCGCCTGCTGCTGTGCTTGGGCAATGAGCATTCCGTGGATCTGAAGGCAGTTTTGCGCGGCCATCCGGGGCAGCCCGAACGCCTGGAGAAAGCCATCATCGAGGCCATGAAGCTCAAGCCTTATCGACACAATTTCGAAGTGAACGACGATGTCCAGGTTGTTCGCTTCATGAACATGACCGGTGGCTGAACACCATGATCGTCAGACCCAAACCCAACCTGATCGGCGTACTGACTTCCCTCAAGGGCTCGATTGCCAAACGCATCGCCCGGCGCAGCCTGATGGTGACGCTGCTCGCCTCGGCGATCGTGCTGATCGAGACGTTGCACCCGAGTTATTTTTCCAAGGTCAGTGCCACGCCCTTCACCCTGCTCGGTCTGTCGTTGTCGATCTTCATGAGCTTTCGCAACAACGCCTGCTATGACCGCTGGTATGAAGCGCGCAAGGCGTGGGGCGATGTGATCGTTGAAACCCGTTCGATGATTCGCGAAACGCTGATCATCAAGGACGCCAGTGTGCGGCATCAGATCCTCAGCAATTTGTGCGGATTCGCCCACGCGCTCAACGCCCGGTTGCGCAAGGAAAACGAATTGGCCGCCAGCGGTGACTGGCTGCAACCGATGCCCAAGGGCAGCACCTCGGACGTCACCGGGCAAATCCTGCTGAACGTCGGTCAACAGTGCTCGACACTCAACGAATCCGCAACCATCAGCGACTGGCGCTACACGATCATGGCCAACCATCTGGCCAATCTGACCCGCTCGCAAGCCGTCTGTGAACGGATCAAAAACACCCCGCTGCCCTTCCCCTACACCTTGTTGCTGCACCGGACCATCTACCTGTTCTGCATCCTGTTGCCTTTCGCCATGGCCGAACCGCTGGGCTGGCTGACACCGGTTTTCACCGCCATTGTCAGCTACACCTTTTTCGGCCTGGACGCGATTGCCGATGAACTGGAAGACCCGTTCGGCCGCGACGAAAACGACCTGCCCACCGACGCCATCGTGCGCAACATCGAGCGCGACATTCTGGATGCACTGGGCGTGACAGAACTGCCGCCACAGCTTGAGCCTGTGGATTTTGTCCTTAGCTAAAAACCTGTGGGAGCCAGCCTGCTGGCGATGGCGGTTTGTCTGCCAGCATCTCTGTTGGATGTGCCGGCCCCATCGCTAGCAGGCTAGCTCCCACAGGTTGGTTTTTGCTGGATTCAGAACAGTTCGCTGAAGGGAATGAACCGTGCGGTGTCGCCCACTTGCAGCGTGCAGTCTTCCGGGATTTCCAGCAGTCCATCCGCCCAGGACGCGCCCAACAGCACACCTGAACTCTGGTTTGGATAGAGCTCGGCGCGTCCGGCTTGCAGTTTCACCCGGAGGTATTCGCGGCGGCTTCCGGCTTTCGGCCAGGCAAACCCGACGCTGACCGGGAAGCTCAGAGGCTCGACGTCTTCGACGCCCTGAATCCGCAACAGATAAGGCCGGGCCAGCAGGCCAAACGTGACCAGGGCCGAGGTCGGATTACCCGGTAAACCTATCACCGGCACGCTGCCAAAATGGCCCACGGTCAAAGGTTTCCCCGGTTTGATTGAAAGCTTCCACAGCACTGGCTTGCCGCATTCGCGCAGCACCTGGCCGAGACAATCGGCATTCCCGGCGGATACACCGCCAGTGGTCAGTATCAAGTCCGCCGCGTGTTGCAATTGTTCGAGCTGCAGCCGTGTCTGCCGCAGCTCGTCAGGAAGTACTCCGGCGTCGATAACGTCGCAACCCAAGGCACTCAACCAGTGGCTAAGCAACGTGCGATTACTGTTGTAGATGCTGCCGGGTTTGAGCGGCGTGCCCGGTTCGACCAGTTCATTGCCCGTGGACAGCAACGCCACCCGTGGTCGACGCACGACCTGAACATGCGTGCAGCCCTGCGCCGCCGCGACTGCCAACTCAAACGGCCCGAGGCGCTTGCCCGCGCGCAGCAACACGTCACCGGCGCGATTTTCCTGGCCTTGCGGGCGAATATTGCTGCCCACCGTGAGCGGCTGATGGAAACGGATGCGCCCATCCTCCTGTGCTTCGGTGTTCTCCTGCATCTCCACGGCGTTGGCGCCCGATGGCACCGGGGCGCCCGTGAAGATCCGGGCGCAGGTTCCCGGTGCCAGTGCTTCGGGGGCCTGGCCAGCAAACACTTGCTGGGACACGACCAGTGGCGCGCCGTCCCAGTCGTCGACGTTCAGCGCATAGCCGTCCATTGCACTGTTCGGCCACGGCGGCAGGTCGAGGGTTGCCAGTAGATCATTGGCCAACACCCGCTGCCGCGCGGCGCTCAGCGGCACCGCTTCGCTGTCTTCGATCCACTGCGCCTCGGCCATCGTCAGCAAACGGTCGATGGCGTCTTCCACCGGCATCAGCGGCAAACGGCTCATCCGCGCGTCCCGCAGGCTTGCACAGCCTTGAGGTGCGGGACGAAATTGCACGGGCGATGACGGGCGTCCAGTTGCTCGGCGAGGATGCCTTCCCACGCGGTGCGACAAGCCCCGGTGGAACCCGGCAGGCAACAGACCAGCGTGCCGTTCGACAACCCCGCCAGGGCGCGGCTCTGCACCGTGGAGGTGCCGATGTCGAGAATGGAAATCGCCCGGAACAACTCGCCGAAACCGTCGATTCGTTTATCCAGCAAACACGCCACCGCTTCAGGTGTGCTGTCGCGTCCAGTAAAGCCGGTACCGCCAGTAATCAGCACCACCTGAATAGTGTCATCGGCAATCCAGGTCGCCACCTGCGCGCGGATCTTGTACAGGTCATCCTTGAGCAGATTGCGTTCGCTCAAGGTGTGGCCGGCTTCCAGCAAGCGGCTGACCAGCAACTGCCCGGAGGTGTCATTGGCATATTCACGGGTATCACTCACCGTTAACACGGCAATATTCAACGGTATAAACAATGCATCCGGCTTAACGCTCATGGGATTCTCCGGCAGATATCAATTAAATAACTTTCAGAGACTAAAGCGCTGCAATGAACACTGTCTAATCACTCTAACCAACCACACTATCGAGCGGATCTATCACACGAATAATCTGAAAAAAACAATCTGTGATAGAGCAGATCGATAACCCCTTAAACAGTACTGATTGGACGCCCTTCAAGGACAGTGAGATCGTCTGCACCCCAACGTTTCCAGCCGCGCCTTGTGTCTTGCGCACCTGAGTCAATACTTACCCTTCACTCCCCCGTCAGCAGGTGCCGTCATGGACATCAAACAACTCAAGTTCCTGATCGCCCTGGAGCAGACCCGCCACTTCGGCCAAGCCGCGGCGCGCTGCCACATCACCCAGCCGACCCTGTCGATGCGTCTGCGTAACCTGGAGGATGAACTGGATTTGGTGCTGGTCACCCGCGGCCAGCGCTTCGAGGGTTTCACCGAGGCCGGCGAACGGGTGTTGGCGTGGGCCCGAACCCTGCTGGCTGCCCACGACGGGTTGTTCGCCGAAGCCGCCGCGTGCCGTGGCCAATTGGTCGGTAACCTGCGCATGGGTCTGGTGCCGCTGAGCAGCTTCAATCCCGTCACCTACATCAAGGGCCTGTCCCACAGCTTTCCCGAGCTCAAGTTCAGCCTGTCGTCCCTGAGTTCCGACCAGATCATCGAAAGCCTGGGCAATAACCAACTGGATTTGGGCGTGTGTTACCTCGACCACGTCAACCCCAATTACTTCGAGTTTTTCGAGATCGGCGAGACCCGTGTCGGCTTGCTGTACGACACCCGGCACTTCCATTTCGACGGCACGGAAATGAGCTGGGAGGATGCCGCTGAATTGCCGCTGGGGATGATCAGCAATGGCATGCATTACCGTAAATCCATCGACCTGAGCTTCCGCAGTCGCGGCCTCAACCCGCAGCCGATCCTGGAAAGCGATTCGACTTACCAGTTGCTCCAGGCCATCCACGAAGGTTTTTGCTGCTCGATCATGCCGCTGGACAGCGGCCTCGAAGAGCCGATCGAGCACCTGGCCTTCATCAATTTGCCGGACGCCAGTGTGCTCGCGCCGCTGGGTCTGGTCATGCGCAAAACCGAACCGCGCTCGGCGATTGCCGAGAAGTGTTTCGCCGAAGCGAAATTGCTGTTTTCGCCAAAGATCTGATCACTATTGGCCCATATATAAAAACAACTTCGCCGGTAGTGATAGACATCACCAATCACCACATCGGAACAAGCGATTGGACGGACTAAAAAGTTACCCGTAGCCTGAACTCAATTCAGCGCTTCGAGGTTCTTCCCATGTTGTGCCAAGTTGAACAAGCCATTGATCGAAGTGATACCAACGCCCCTGCGCCAAAACCATTGAATGTCAACTTTCGCGAGTACGACAGTGGCGCGGCAGTCTGTCAGGCAGCGCTGGCGTCGGAGATTGCCCTGGCGATCACCTACAACGGTTTGAGTCAGGCAGTGATGATGGTGTCGCCCGGCAACCTCGAAGACTTCATCCGTGGTTTCAGCGTCAGCAACGACATCGTCGAGGACCAGAGCGAAATCTACGACCTGCGCCTCAGCCATTTCGATCAGGCGGTGCAGGCCGATGTGCAGATTTCCAGCCGCGCGTTCTGGGCGCTGAAGAATCATCGTCGACAAATGGCCGGCACCAGTGGCTGTGGGTTGTGCGGTGTGGAAGCGCTGGAGCAGGCATTGCCGAAACTGGAGATTCTCGATCCGGTTGCCCTGCCACCCGCCGAGCATTTCATCGACATCCGCCACCGCATCGAACAGGCCCAACAAATGGCCCGCAGCAGTGGCGCACTGCACGCGGCGCTGTACTTCAACGCTCATGGCAACGCGATGATCTGCCGCGAAGACATCGGCCGCCACAACGCCCTGGATAAATTGATCGGCGCCCTGCAACACGCCGGCATCGACAGCCGTAGCGGCTTCACCGTGGTCACCAGTCGTTGCAGCCTGGAACTGATTCACAAAGCCGTCAGGGCCAGGCTCGGCACGCTGGTCAGCCTGTCGGCGCCTACCGCCCTGACCGTGCAATGGGCGATCAAACATCGCCTCAACCTGATCCACGTGCCTCATCGCAACGCACCCCGCATTTACAGCCCGGCATGATGCCTTCACCTGATCACCGCGCTCGTCAGCGCAGGAACCTCCCATGACCGACACTGCAGATTCAGCGCCCAACGGCTTGACCCACCTCGACAGCCAGGGTCACGCCAACATGGTCGATGTCAGCGACAAGACCTCGACCCAACGCGAGGCTCAAGCCCAGGCCTGGGTGCGCATGCGCCCGGACACCTTGAAGCTGATCCAGAGCGACGGCCACCCCAAAGGCGATGTGTTCGCCGTGGCGCGGATCGCCGGAATCATGGCCGCGAAGAAAACCCACGAACTCATTCCGCTGTGCCACACCCTGCTGCTCAGTTCAATCCGCGTCGAACTCAAGGCCTGCGCGCCGGACAGCGTAAAGATCATCGGCACCTGCCGCGTCGAAGGCCAGACCGGCGTCGAACTGGAAGCGCTGACCGCCGTCAGTGTCGCCGCGCTGACGCTCTACGACATGTGCAAAGCGGTGGATCGCGGCATGGTCATCGACGACATCCGCTTGCTCAGCAAACAGGGTGGTCGTTCCGGTCACTTCAGGTTCGAGGACGCGCAATGATCCTGATCAACTACTTCGCCCGCTATCGCGACCTGCTGAACCTGGGTGGTGAAAAAGTGCCATTGACCGCCGACCTCAAGACCATCGAAGACGTGCGTCGGATGCTGATGGGTCGCGGCGAGAAATGGACCAACGTGCTGGGTGAATGCAACCTGATGTGCGCGCTGAACCAGGAGTTATGCCAAACGGACCAGCCGATCGAAGACTTCGACGAAATCGCCTTTTTTCCTCCGGTCACCGGGGGTTAAAACGCGACGCCAGCTATCCAAATCAATCGGGCATGGCTACTGTCATCGGCTCAAGGCATCTGCACAAGGAACACAGGCTTGAGCGTCTCACCCGCACCGGAACAAACCAAACCTGAAGCCATCAGCCTGCGCGAAGCCTTTGCTTTCTGGCTCAAGCTCGGCTTCATCAGTTTCGGCGGGCCGGCGGGACAGATTTCGATCATGCACCAGGAACTGGTCGAGCGCCGACGCTGGATCTCCGAGCGACGCTTTTTGCATGCGCTGAACTACTGCATGTTGCTGCCCGGCCCCGAGGCGCAACAACTGGCGACCTACATCGGCTGGCTGATGCACCGCACCTGGGGCGGCGTGATTGCTGGCGTGCTGTTTGTGCTGCCGTCGCTGTTCATCCTGATCGCGTTGTCCTGGATGTATATCGCCTTCGGTGATGTGCCGGTGGTGGCCGGTTTGTTCTACGGGATCAAGCCTGCGGTGACGGCCATCGTGGTGCAGGCCGCTCACCGGATCGGCTCGCGGGCGTTGAAGAATGGCTGGATGTGGGCAATTGCGGCGGCGTCATTCGTGGCGATCTTTGCGCTGAACGTGCCGTTTCCGTTGATCGTGCTGGGCGCGGCGGTGATCGGTTATTTCGGCGGGCGACTGGCACCGGAAAAATTCAGGACCGGCGGCCATGGCGCTGCGAAAAACTCCTTCGGCCAAGCCGTGATCGACGATGACACACCGACGCCTGAACACGCCCGATTCAGCGGATGGAAACTGGCGCGTCTGGCCGCTATCGGAGCGATGTTGTGGGCACTGCCCATGGCCACGCTCACCGCGCTGTTTGGCTGGGACGGCACGCTGACGCAAATGGCCTGGTTCTTCACCAAGGCTGCGTTGCTGACGTTCGGCGGCGCCTACGCCGTGCTGCCGTATGTGTATCAGGGCGCGGTCGGTCATTACGGCTGGCTGACGCCGACGCAGATGATCGACGGCCTGGCGCTCGGTGAAACCACCCCCGGCCCGTTGATCATGGTGGTGGCGTTCGTCGGGTTTATCGGTGGTTATGTGCTTCAGGTGTTCGGCCCGGATCAGGCTTTTGTCGCCGGCGCCGTTGCCGCGACACTGGTCACCTGGTTCACCTTCCTGCCTTCGTTCCTGTTCATCCTCGCCGGCGGGCCGCTGGTGGAATCGACGCACAACGAACTCAGATTCACCGCGCCGCTGACGGCGATTACCGCAGCGGTGGTCGGGGTGATTCTCAATCTGGCGTGCTTCTTCGGCTACCACGTACTCTGGCCCAAAGGCTTCGACAACCCTCTCGACTGGCCCTCGCTGCTGATCGCAATCGCGGCGGCCGTTGCCCTGTTTCGCTTCAAGCGTGGCGTGATCGAAGTGTTGATCGGTTGTGGGCTGATCGGCCTGGGTGTGCACCTGATGCGCTGAATGAAACATTTACACGCGCTGAATTCACCCCTAGTATCCAGTCACGCCCGGATGGCAGGTCACGCCTGCCACCGACGATTTCCAATGCCGGAAACATCCGTTATGAACCGCATTGTCAACCTGCCCATGGCCTTGAGCCGTTCCAAACTCCGTCACTCCGCACGTCCGCCGGATAGCACTCTGCTCGCCTGATCGCGCCCCAAACGCGTAGAGCCCCCTCCCTCGCTAATCCTTTGCCTGCATGCCCCGGGTCTTTGTATCCGTCGTCGTGCCGAGGCCTGAATCCGTGCGTCCGCAGGACGCCAACGTGAGTGACTAACCATGAAATTCGCAGCCCTTGAAGACGCCCAGACTTTTCTGGCGAACAACCCTGATATCGACATGATCGAGCTGTTCATCCTCGATGCCAACGGCGTGCCGCGCGGCAAGCTGCTGCATCGCGAAGAGCTGCTGGCGGTGTATGAAAGCGGCCGTCCGCTGCCCAGCACCATCCTCGGCCTGACCTTGCAAGGCGATGACGTCGAGAACTCCGGGCTGGTCTGGGATGTGGGCGATATCGACTGCCGCGCCTACCCGCTCGAAGGCAGTCTGGTGCGGTTGCCGTGGCGGCAGATTCCGACCGCCGCCGTGCAAGTAAGCATGCACCCGCAGGAGGGAATGCCGGCGAGCATCGCCGACCCGCGTCACCTGCTGATCAGCGTGATCGACCGCCTGAAGGCCGAGGGTTATCACCCGGTAATGGCCTGCGAGCTGGAGTTCTATTTGCTCGACGCCAAGCGCGATCACCACGGTCGCCCGCAACCGGCGCTGGACGCTGACGGCGGTCGACCGCGACACACGCAGGTCTATGGCCTGCGCGAGCTGGAGCAGATCGAACCGTTCCTCGCCGACTTGTATGCGGCGTGCAAACTCCACAACATTCCAGCACGCACGGCGATCTCCGAATACGCGCCGGGCCAGGTGGAAATCACTTTGGAACACGGCGATGCGTTGCAGGCGATGGACCAGGCCGTACGCTACAAACGCCTGGTGAAAGCCGTCGCCCACAAGCACGGCATGCAGGCGACATTCATGGCCAAACCCTTCGATCATCTGGCGGGCACCGGCATGCACATGCACGTCAGCATCGCCGATGCCGAAGGTCGCAACCTGTTTGCGTCCGAAGACCCTGCGGGCACGCCGCTGCTGCGCACGGCCATCGGCGGCATGCTCGCTTCCCTGCTCGATTCGCTGTTGTTGTTCTGCCCCAACGCCAACTCCTACCGGCGTTTCCAGGCCAACAGCTATGCGCCGCTGGCCCCGACCTGGGGCGTCGATAACCGCACCGTCAGCCTGCGCGTTCCGGGCGGCCCGGCCAACAGCCGTCACATCGAGCACCGCATTTGCGGCGCCGATGCCAACCCGTATCTGGCGGCGGCGGCGATCCTCGCGGGCATTCATCGCGGCATCAGCGAAAACCTCGATCCGGGCGAACCGGTGGAAGGCAACGGCTACGCACAAGCCACGCAATTGCTGCCGACTGACTGGCTGACGTCACTGACGGCACTGGAAAACTCGGTGTGGGCGCGGGATGCGTTGGGGCAGGAATTTCTAGGGGTGTATCTGGCGGTGAAGCGTGCCGAGTATCGGCAATTCATGGCTGAAGTGGGTGAGCAGGATTGGCGTTGGTATTTGACTGAGGCGTGAGCCCCTGTAGGAGCGAGCCTGCTCGCGATGAGGCCGTGTCAGCCAGCATCAGTGGTGAATGACACACCGCTATCGCGAGCAGGCTCACTCCTACAGGGTTCGCGTCGGCTTCACTACCTACCTTTCGCCTGGACAAAACCATGACCCAACAACGCTGCAATTCCTACTACACCGCCACCCTCAACCACGACACCGATTACCCGACCCTGCACGGCCAGCATCGGGTTGATGTGGTGATCATCGGCGGCGGTTTCACCGGCGTCGCCACCGCCGTCGAGCTCGCGGAAAAAGGCCTGAAAGTCGCCATCGTCGAAAGCAATAAAATCGGCTGGGGCGCCACCGGGCGCAACGGTGGCCAGGTCACCGGCAGCCTCTCGGGCGATGAAGCCATGCGCAAGCAGATGCGCCGCACCATCGGCGAGGAAGTCGACGATTTCATCTGGCACCTGCGCTGGCGCGGACACCAGATCATCAAGCAACGGGTCGAGAAATACGGCATCGCCTGCGACCTCAAGCACGGCCACCTGCATGCTGCTTACAAGCCGAGCCACATGGAGGATTTGCGCAAGGATTACGACGAAGCCGTGCGGCGCGGCATGGGCGCTGAGGTCAGCCTGCTCGACCGCAGCCAGGTGCGCGACCTGCTGCAAAGCGACCTCTATCACGGCGCGATCAAGAACACCCGCAACATGCACCTGCACCCGCTTAACCTGTGCATCGGCGAAGCGCGGGCGGCGGAAAGTCTGGGCGCGTTGATCTTCGAAAACAGCGAAGTGCTGGAAATCATCCATGGCGACACACCCGGAGTGCGCACCGCTCACGGCCGCATCGACGCCAATCAGGTGCTGCTGGCCGGCGACGTCTATCACAAACTGGAACCGGGCAAGCTCAAGGGCAAGATCTTCCCGGCCATGGGCGGCATCGTTACCACTGCGCCGCTGGGTGATCTGGCCAAACAGATCAACCCCGAAGACCTCGCCGTGTACGACTGCCGTTTCGTGCTCGATTACTACCGCCTCACCGCTGACGGGCGTCTGCTATTCGGTGGCGGCGCCAACTACAGCGGCAAGGATTCACGCGACATCGCTGCTGAACTGCGTCCGTGCATCGAGCAGACGTTCCCGGCGCTCAAAGGCGTGGCCATTGATTATCAGTGGAGCTGCGCAATGGGCATCGTGATCAACCGCATCCCGCAACTGGGCAAGCTCTCGGACAACGTCTGGTATTGCCAGGGCTACTCCGGCCACGGCATCGCAACGACCCACATCATGGGCGAAATCATGGGCCGCGCGATCACCGGTCAGCTTGAGCAGTACGACACCTTTGCTGCGTGCCAGCACATCCGCGTGCCGATGGGGGATTTGCTTGGCAACCCGATGCTGGCGGCGGGGATGTGGTATTACCAGATGCTTGAGCGGTTGCGCTGAGTCTGATGCATTGATGTTGTTTGGGCTGGCCTCATCGCGGGCAAGCCCGCTCCCACAGGTTCAGTGGCGTACACAAAAGTTGTGTTCAACGCGGTCATTGTGGGAGCGGGCTTGCCCGCGATGAGGCCGGAACATTCAGCGATCATCCATGAGCTTGCACCACCTCAATCCCCAGTGCCCGGTAATCCTCAACACTCCCCGACGCCACATGCCGTTCGGTGAACAACGTATGCAACCGCGAACACGGCGCCACCACAAACGGCTCCACGGCCCCCAGCTTGTCCGCCGTGGTCACGGCAATCACATGAGACGCACTGTCGAGCATCGCCTGCTTCACCGGCACTTCATCAAAATGCAGCGAGCTGATGCCGACTTCCGGGTGAATCGCACACACTCCGGTGAACAACAAATCAGCCTTGATGCCCTTCAGCAAACGCAGGGCTTCATGCCCGCTGGCCGACATCGTCGCCGGATTGAGCTGACCGCCCGCCAGAATCACCTTGATGCCTTTGTACTCGGACAAGGTGATCGCTGTCATCGGCGACGCAGTGACCGCCGTTATGCAGATATCCGCCGGCAACGAACGCGCGATCTGCAACGTGGTGGTGCCGGAGTCGAACACCACAATCTGCCCGTTCTCGACCCGACTGGCCGCCATCTGCGCCAATTCGGTTTTCACCTCGTCGGTTTCGCTGATGCGGGTGAAGTAATCCTTGCCGGTGTCCTTGGGTCGCGGCAGCGCCCCGCCGTGCACCCGTTGCACCAGGCCGGCCGTGGCCAGTTCCGACAGATCGCGGCGAATGGTGTCTTCGGACACGGCGAAATGCTGGCTCAACTCCGAGGCCATGACCTTGCCGTCCCGCTCGAGGATCAGCAGGATTTTTTGTCGGCGTAGATGAGGGAGTTCGGCTGCGGAATGATCGTGCATGGTTATGCCTGTTTCTGCGTGTTTGTGCGAGATTAGCCAAACCGCAGAACAAACACAAACCGCCGAGCCAGGCAAAAGCGCCAGGTATCAATTGTTTCGATCTTTCAAATCACGAAGCCGAATTTTTTATTTTCCCCCCGCCTGTTCAGAATGGCGCCGTCACTCATGTTCTGGATGGAAACTTCATGAATATCAATTTTGCTTTTGCGTGCATGATCGTCGTCTCTTTTACCATCGCGCTGGTCCATGCTTGACCTGCGCCAACAAAAACTTGCGGTACATGATCTATAACTAATGCTGGCATGTTTTGGGCCAAGGCGCTGGAAGGCGCCTCCAAGGCAGTTGATCTCTTGAACAGCGGTGGACCTATGGATGTCTGCCTGGAGATTTACCCGCATGAACGCATTGAAAATAGCCGCGAGCGACACCGTACACGACAGTTTCCACACCACCCGCGAAGTCATCCCGATCACCCGGACCGACTACACTGACGTCGCCGTCGCCGTGTTCTCCGTCGAGGACGTGATGGCAGGCGCCCTGGAAGCCTTGCAACGCACCGGCTTCGACATCCCGATTTTCCTGGTCACAGCCCCTGGCACCGGCACTCGCGCCCGCGATGTGTACAAGCATCTGGAAGATGTGCTGCTGCAGGTCAACGGCATTTTCGACCCGTCCAGCAACAACGCCCAATACCATGGTCATCAGCTGGAAACCGCGGCCAAGGCCTATGAAGAAAGCCTTCTGCCGCCCTTCTTCGACTCGCTCAAGCACTACACCGAATCGGCCAACGCCACCTTCGCCTGCCCCGGTCACCAGGGCGGGCAGTTCTTCCGCAAGCACCCGGCAGGCCGACAGTTTTTCGACTTCTTCGGCGAGACGCTGTTTCGCGCCGACATGTGCAACGCCGACGTCAAACTCGGCGATCTGCTGATCCACGAAGGCCCGGCGCTACTGGCGCAAAAACACGCGGCCAAGGTGTTCAACGCCGACAAGACCTACTTCGTGCTCAATGGCACCTCGGCCTCGAACAAAGTCGTCACCAACGCCCTGCTCACCCCCGGCGACCTGGTGTTGTTCGACCGCAACAACCATAAATCCAACCATCAGGGCGCGTTGATACAGGCTGGCGCCACGCCGGTGTACCTGGAGACCGCGCGCAACCCTTACGGCTTTATCGGCGGGATCGACGCCCACTGTTTTGAAGAAAAATACCTGCGCGAACTTATCAGCGAAGTCGCGCCGGACAAGGCCGAGCTGCCCCGGCCCTTCCGTCTGGCGATCATTCAACTGGGTACTTACGACGGCACCGTGTACAACGCCCGGCAAGTGGTCGATCGCATCGGCAAGCTGTGCGACTACATCCTGTTCGACTCGGCGTGGGTCGGTTACGAGCAGTTCATCCCAATGATGAAAGACTGCTCGCCGCTGTTACTGGACCTCAACGAAAACGACCCCGGCATCTTTGTCACCCAATCGGTGCACAAACAGCAGGCGGGGTTTTCCCAGGCTTCGCAGGTCCACAAAAAGGATCGGCACATCAAGGGCCAGGCCCGTTACTGCAATCATCACCGGCTGAACAACGCGTTCATGGCCCAAGCCTCGACCAGCCCGTTTTATCCGCTCTTCGCCTCACTGGACGTAAATGCGCGCATCCACTCCGGGCGCAGCGGCCTGCGGCTGTGGGAAGACTGCGTGAAATTCGGCATCGATGCACGCAAGTTGATCCTCGAAGCCTGCACCATGATTCGTCCGTTCGTGCCGGACACAATCGACGGACGCCAGTGGGAGGACTACCCCACCGAAGAAATCGCCGCCGACGTGCGCTTCTTCGAATTCCACCCCAAGGATCGCTGGCACGCCTTCAGTGGTTACGCCGACAAGCAATACTTCATCGACCCGTGCAAATTGCTGTTCACCACGCCGGGCATCGACCCGGTGGACGGCAGTTACACCGACTTCGGCATTCACGCCGGCATCCTCGCCAACTTCCTGCGCGAGAACGGCATCGTGCCGGAGAAATGCGACCTCAACTCGATCCTGTTCCTGCTCACCCCGGCCGAAGACTGGGCGAAGATGACCCACCTCGCTTCGCAGATCGCCCGCTTCGAACGCTTCATCAGCGATGACGCGCCAATGAGCCGGGTGTTGCCAGCGATCTACGCGCAGCATCAGGAACGCTATCGCAACTACACCATTCGCCAGCTCTGCCAGGAGATGCACGACCTCTACCGCAATCACAACGTCCAGCAGTTGCAGAAGGCGATGTTTCGCAAAGAGCACTTCCCGAAAAAAGCCATGAACCCGCAGCAAGCGCAATTCGAGTACATCCGCGGCAACGTCGAACTGGTGGCGCTGGCCGACGCCGACGGACGCATCGCCGCCGAAGGCGCGCTGCCGTATCCACCGGGGGTGCTTTGCGTGGTGCCGGGTGAAATCTGGGGTGGCGCGGTGCTGAAGTACTTCCTCGCGCTGGAAGAAGGTATCAACGCCCTGCCTGGATTTACTCCGGAATTGCAGGGCGTGTACCTGAAAGAAGACGCCGGACGCATTCGCGCTTACGGCTATGTGATCAAGGCGTGATAACCGTGCCTCAATGGAACGGGAAGATGTAGTTCATCCAGGCGGCCATGCGCAGCAGAATCTTGCGCATGGCTGCGATGTGATGAAAGTGATGGCTGTACAGCGCGGCCTGCCCGTAAGCGCCGCCCGGCATCTTGTCCCTGTACGGAACGAACGCCGGGTCGGTGATTTCGATGATGACCGGCACGCGACCGGCCGGTGGTGAGCCGGTAAAGCTGATCAGCGTACCGGAAGGCTGAACCTGCCCTTCGCCAATCACGCCATAGACACTCTTGACCTTGCCTTGGAAAACCTTGCCCGGAATACCGTCGAAGGCCACCTCGGCTTCATCGCCCTCGGACAAGCGCAACAGGCTGTTCTGCCGCATCCACGCCGCGAAGTATTTGCCCTCATCGGGAATGAACACCATGGACGGGCGCAACGGTAACTTGGTTGCCATCATGCCCGGGCGCAAGGAAACGTGGGTCACGAAGCCTTTGCTCGGCGCACGGATGGTCGTGTTGTCGAGTTCGTACTGGGCGTTGGCCAACTGCGCCTGCAAATCGTCGCTTCGCGCAACGGCGATATCGAGTTCACGCTGGGTGCCGAAATTACGTTTCATCAACTCAGTGATTCGAAAAAGATCGCCTTTGGCCGACACCAGCTGCGCCTTGAGCGACTTGATCCGGTTCTCGAACGGCGTGGGGTCGATCCGGAACAGCACATCACCCTTCTCCAGTAGCTGGTTGGACTTGACCGGCACGTCGATCACTTGACCGCTGACGATGGGGATAATCGGAACCGAGACGAAATATGAGCGCGCAACCTCCGAATATGGGTGGTTGTAGTTCATGGTGAAGATCAGCGAGCCGATCAACACAATCCCGCCGAGCACCGCCGTGGGCACCGTCCATTTATTCAGCGGTATCCGGAAAATCTTGAACAGTGCAATGCAGAAGGCGGCATAGGTCAGAACGAGCAGGAGATCCATGGCTCAATTACCTTTGCCGGGTTCGGTGGAGACCGGCGCATCGGGAATCCCGTTGGCCCCTTCAATGCGTGCGATACGCAGCTGAAGTTCGCGCAACTGCTCTTCAAGATGAACGATATGGCTGGTCGCCGACTTGCCATCGCCAAAGCCCCAGCCCCGATCCTCGCGATAGGACATCGCCCAGATCCACAAAAATGGCCACAGCGCATGCAGCGTGAACAGGCTCACCCAACCGGTGGCGTGAATCGCATCCTGGTGGGGGTGATTACGGTGCACGGCAATCTCATAAGGAATGTCATGCAGCACGATGATGCCGTAGAACAAAACCAATCCGACAAAGATCAACAGACCCAACGCGATGTAATCGAGCATGATTTCTTCCTTGCGCAGCCTCGTGTGCTCAGAAGAGTGAGTGTAGTTCACGGATGAATCGGCCAGCCCAGGCCGTTCTGAAGGCGAAAAAAAACCACCCGCCTGCAAGGTCGGGTGGCTTTTTCACAGGTCAGTTACTGGCGACATGACCCGCAGTGCCGGACGTCACCAGCGCCTTCAACGAGGCATCGAACTGCTTCAGCGCATTCACCTGGAGATCGGTCTGCTTATCGATCTGCGCGGCAATCTGTGGCGCGGCTTTGCCATGCACCCACACCGACGGCATCTGCTGGGCACGCGAGCCTTCGGCTTGGCCGATGTATTGCAAGTTCGCATCGTAGAACTTGGCCACGAACCGCGCTTCGACCTGGCTGTTGCGCTTGGATACCAGACGACTGTAGGTGTCGAGCATCACCACCACATCCGGATGCGCCTGCACCGCCGCATCGAGGTCGTCGTAGACCGTCACCGAAGCGAACTCTTTCTGCAACGAACCCATCAACCAATTGATGGCCCGCTGCGGATCGGAGCTGTCGACGAATGCCTTGCTGATCCGCGAGTCCAGCTCGGGATTCTTCGCGCCGTTCACCGCCACGGCGTGGTAGCGCTCAAGGTATTCCTGGGTATTGAGGGTGTTTTCGCTGTACAGCACCGCCACGGTTTTCGCCTGCTGCAAACTGGCCGCGCTGTCGGCGATCGGCAGGAAACGGCAGGACGGATCGGCGGCAACGGCCGGAACAACAACAGCGACACTGCCGCTGAACACGGCAACAAAAGCCAGCAAGGTCGAGATTCTCATCGCGCTGATTCCTTCAAAGGCGAGATCGGTATAACGCTATCCTCCTCTGATGACAGAAAAACAGAACTTGCATTCTTTAATGATGGGTATCGAGCAAATGAATGGTAGCTATTAGCGCAACACCCCAATCGCCCGCCGATACTTTTCAATCCGCTCAAGATCGTCCCAACTCGGCTGGGCGATGCGCGACAGGTCGCTGTTTTCTTCCAGATCCGCCAGCTTCACCACGCGGCCAATCGGGTTCTGCGCCGCGCGGGCGATGAAATCTTCATAGGCTTCACCCGGCACCTTGGTCACCGATTTGATGGCGGCCAATACCGTTTCACTGAAGCCTTCGGCACGTAACTCATCAAGGCTGATGTCACAGTCCTCGACCACATCGTGCAGCACCGCGACGATCCGTTCCTCCAGCGTGCTGACTTTAAGCATCACCCTCAGCGCATGCAGGATGTACGGCGCCCCGCCCTTATCCACTTGCCCCTCATGAGCGCCGGCTGCGATGGCGATGGCGCGTTCCAGTGTTTGAGTCATCTCGTTCTCCCTGAGTTGATACGTCTCGGATACATCACCCTGTTCCACTGTTTCCCGGTTGTTACCTTAGCGCCGCAGTTGTCACTTCTGCACCGCAGGGCGGGCCAATAGAGTATGGCCTTCGGTGAGTATTCGGGGTTAGCAGCCTGTCGGCCCTGCCCCGCACCGATCCCCCATCACGGAAGAGGTGAAATCATGAGTTTCGTAAAAGTCGAAAAAAACCAGAGCAGCGCCCCGTCGGAAGCCGACATGAAAAAAGCCATGACCGAGGCTGGCGGCACCCCCGGTGAGTGCTCCGGTACCAACGCTGCCCGGACCCTGACCTACACCGGCGTGGTCAACCACACGGTGTATGAGAACAAGCTGATCGAGGTGGCCAAGGGCAAACGCACCAGCTGGAACTTCGTCTGGGCCGACGCGCAGGCCGCCTGAAGATACGGTGGGGCGGCCGGACGGTCGCCCCGCTGTTTTTGATACAACCCCGTTACCCGCCTGTAACGCCAAGACACTTAGCCGCCCAGCCCCACGAACCTAGAGTGAAGCCCTCAATGGACTGACCGGGATCACTGCCCGCCGCCCATTGATTGCCCAACACACCACCAAGGAAGAGGGAAACCATGAGCAAATCAATTGCTGTCAGCCAACAAAGCCAGCAGCTTCACAATGATGTGCAAGAAGCCGTCAAATCGATCATGGGTGCAACGCAACTGAAGACTGAGGACTACGGCAGGGTATTGAGGTCGGCCCTGGCGGCTTCACAAAAAGTCGTCACCATCGAAATCGCCCCCGGCGACCTGACTCTGCTCAAGAAGTCCGGCTACAAGCTGTGCTTTGCCAAAAAAGTGGGTGACGAAGACTACAACGTGGTCTGGCAGTCCTATGACGCTTACCTGAGCAACAACGAATTCAGCTGGACGCCGCAATACCAACTGTTCGCCTCCAACGTGTTCAAGGAAAACGTGCAAGTCAAAGTCTCGACCAACATCGTCAATATTGGTTTGGGGCAAACCTCGACACTCGATGTAAACGGTCTGCTGAGCCCTGCGGTAACAGGTGGTCCGGCTGTTTCCATGACCTTTGTGAACAGTTATGCACCCATCCATCCGGGTATCAACCAGTTGTCCACCGGCATCGACGGCAACCAGGTCAGCACGCCGATCTACGTGGCCGTTAACCAGGTGGTCACCGGCAACACTGTATTGACCCCCGTCGAAACCATCCTCGTGTGGTTCGAACAAAACGTGCAGACGAGTACCATGTTCAGTACTTCACGCTCCAAGGCGATCGAAATCGACCTGACGTTCGATAACACCGCCGGTCGCCTTTACGAAGGCGGTGAATGGAAAACCGTTTAACCGTCGTACCGGGGCAACCTCGCGGTTGCCCCTTTTATTCGTCCATGGCGCCGTTGGCAAAATACCCCGTCAGCGACAGACAGATCGACTCCGCCAGATCCTCCTGGGTGGCGATGCCATAAGGTTGGTTGCGATCAAACTGCGCCGACCAGCGAATCCGCCCCTGCGCCACATCCACCAGCCGCAACGACGCCCGCACCCGCGCCGGCTCGACCCGCACGCTGCCCTCCAGGCAATAACAATAGCGCCCGCCGCGCCCGATTTCCGGGGCTTTGACACTGCTGCGCGGCACCTTCATCAACACATGATTGGCCCCGGTCTGCGCCTGTTCAAATGACTCGAACAAGCGACAGCTCAACTCTTCGCACAACCCCCGGGCAAAGTCATCGCCGTCACGGGTGATGCAGGTGAACGGCTGGATCTGCAACACCGGATGGCGCGCGCCGATGCTTTTATGTCGCTGGCGCTGATAAACCAGTCGATAACTACCCGGCGGAATGCACAGCCGCACCGGATCCTGTTGGCCATTGCTGGCGTAATGCGCGGCAAGCTTGCGGCGCAACCGGCCCACCTGCACCCGCACCACCGGATCATCGCCCGTGCAATACACCGCCGGGTCGCGACGAAACACCGCGATGCCAATGGCGTGCTCGGTAAGGGGTGTGTTCGAGGATTGCAGGTCGTGCTCGACCAGAAAGCGCAACAAACTGCCCATGCGCCGCGACTTGGCAAACAACGGACTGGCCAGCAACGACACCAGCACCCGCTCCATTTCTTCTCGATCAAGCGGCTCGGGAACCCCGTCCGCACTTGATTCCATGCGTTTGATCACCATCGCCTGCCTCCGTGCAGGTTGTCGACAGGAATAGAAGTCGTACTCCGTGGGTACACGCGCAACGTGAGCCAAAACGGCCTCGGGCGTTGCAACGACGAAGCTTAGCAGCCGTACTGAAATGGGCTGGCGAATGCGGTGATAGCAACGTGACATCCGACGAACGTTAGATTTTAGGTCTGTAAAAGCTGTAGGAAACTTCCTTTTGTGGCGAGGGAGCTTGCTCCCGCTGGGATGCGAAGCGGCCCTAGTCCCTACTAGCTCATTTCCTAAGACTTGTCGGAGTGCCCGGTTTTACGACGGCTACGCCGCCGAGCGGGAGCAAGCTCCCTCGCCACAATACCCTGGTGCGGTCCTACAGCCCGGTGGTGACCCGGTTGAAGGCATCAAAATCGCCGCTTATTGTGAGCCTCGTCGCTGACCGCAGTTAGCGATTGGGTTTCGCAGCCCAAGAGCAAACAACCTGACACCGTCAAATAACAATTCTGGCAGAATTCGCCAGCGTTACGTTTTATGGCGGTTGTGCGTGGGAGACCTTCGGGTCTGCCGGGTTTGGGTGTGGCTCCGGTCTGCGAACCCACGTGCAGCTGCCACCCAATTGATTCGCAGCGAAAAGGTGGCTCTTCCATATCTTTTAGAGAGAACTATCTAAATGACAATGAACACTCCACCCCGCCGCTTCATCCCCTTGAAACAATTCGCCACCGACTACCCCGTCCTCCTGATCGACAACCAGGCCCCCATCCGCGAACTCCACAACTGCGTCAGCGAACGCCTCAACGCCGTCCTCCAATACCTCAACCTCATGGCCTGCACCAGCCTCCCCGACTACGCCGAAAACGACATCAACACCGTCACCAACATTTCGCGGATTCTGCTTCAGGATGTGCGCGATGTGTTTGCGGTGATTGAGCAACGGGGGTTTGAGGTGCCGAAGGGCCAGTGACCAAACTCAAGACGAAAAAAACCCGCATCACTGCGGGTTTTCGCGCAAACGTTAATCAAACACCCCATTTAGCACCTCATAGATAAGCCCGGTGGCCAACGCAACCAGGATCAAATCCGTGCCGACTTGCTGCCACTCATACCCGTCGTAATGCGGCAGTCTACCAATCAACCGGCCATCGAGTTTCTTCGCAATGCCGGGCGGAAGCGGCTTGCCGCGAGCAAGGTTTTTTTGGATACCCGGTGGCAATGAAGGTCCGGGGCTCCAGTAATCGCGGTAGCCATCAACAATACCGATGACGCTTGAGCGATTGATGCTCGGGCCATTGTCCCAATCGCTGCCGCCGGATTTTTTACCTTTGTTGCCTTGCCCGCCCTGGTTGCCATGGTCCTGGGCATTTTGCGAATTGCCCTTGCCGTTGCCCTGCCCCTTACCGTTACCGGGGTCGGCCAGAGCAGTCACCGAACCGTAAACCAACGCCACGCTTGTAACCGCCGCAATCAACGATCGAGACCTGATCATGAGTCGTTCCTTCGCGCCGGGAGTATTCCCTGAAATTTAGACGCTGTTGAGGAAGTTGGTTCCATTCGATCATCCGCTGCGAAAGCGGCTACGCTCAGCATTTCCACGACCCTGTCTGGAGACAGTGCCATGATTCGCACCCTGCTCACCGCTTTCACGCTGCTCGCCCTGAACCTGCCGGCACATGCCGCCGTCATGCCGTTCCCCGAAGCCTTCCGCATTCAGGACATTCCCGTCGACGGCGTGACGATGCACGTGCGGGTCGGTGGCAAAGGCCCGGCCGTGGTGCTGTTGCATGGTTTTGGTGATACCGGCGATA
The DNA here is from genome assembly GCF_054070755.1 of Pseudomonas sp. SDO5591_S426. NCBI lineage: Bacteria > Pseudomonadati > Pseudomonadota > Gammaproteobacteria > Pseudomonadales > Pseudomonadaceae > Pseudomonas > Pseudomonas sp. SDO5591_S426. The sequence goes on from NZ_JBSVXD010000013.1 coordinate 49,488, forward strand.
TGTGGGCGCCGCTGGCTGCCGATTTGGCGAAGGATCACACCGTCGTGGTGCCAGACCTGCGCGGCATGGGTTTGTCATCGATTCCCGAGGGCGGTTATGACAAGAAAACCCAGGCTGGCGATATTCGTGGGGTATTGGCCGCGCTGGGCATCGAGCATTCAGTGGTGATCGGCCACGACATCGGCACCATGGTCGCTTTCGCTTATGCCTCGCGCTATCCGCAACTGACCGACCGCCTGGTGGTGATGGACGCGCCGGTGCCGGGCATTCCACCGTGGAACGACATCGTTCGTTCGCCAATGCTGTGGCACTTCGACTTCGGCGGGCCGGACATGGAGCGCCTGGTGGCCGGGCGTGAGCGCATCTACCTGGATCGCTTCTGGAACGAATTCGCCGGCAACCCCGCCAAGGTCGATGAAGAGATCCGCCAGCACTACGCCAAACTCTACGCCCGCCCCGGCAACATGCGCGCCGCCTTCGCGCAGTTCCGCAGCATTCGTCAGGATGCCGTGGATAACGAAGCGTCGATGGCAAAGAAACTGAACATGCCGGTGCTGGCCATCGGCGGGGAAAAATCCTTCGGCGCCAATGAAGCGATCGTGATGCGCAATGCTGCAGACAAGGTCACGGAAGTAGTGATTCCCGGGGCCGGGCATTGGTTGATGGAGGAAGCGCCGACGCAGACCATTGCTGCGATTCGCGGATTTATTGAGAAGTGATGTCGTGAGTACCGCAAACTCACTTTTTTACACCCAAAAAAAGGGACACCGATTGGCGTCCCCATTTGTCGTCAGCGCTAAACAGTTCAATCAATGCTTCATGGCTTCACACTGATTTCGCAGGTCCTGGTTATCGATTCCCCCGCAACTGCCACTGCCGGTCTTGGCTTCGCAGAACCTGCGCTGGTCCTGATTATCGATGCCACCGCAACTTCCGCTGCCTGTTTCCGCCTCGCACATTCTGCGCAGATCCTGATTGTCGATACCGCCACAGCTGCCACTACCGGTCTTGGCTTCGCAGTACCTGCGCTGATCCTGATTATCGATCCCCCCGCAACTTCCGCTTCCCGTCTCTGCCTCGCACATTCTGCGCAGATCCTGATTGTCGATGCCGCCGCAACTGCCACTGCCGGACTTGGCTTCGCAATACCTGCGCTGATCTTGATCGTCTATGGCGCCGCAACCATTGGCAAAGGCATGTCCGCCAATACCAAACATCAACAACATCGCAAGCACTAGTCTCATCACACACTTCCTTGGGCTTACCAGGAAACAGCCTGGCACTGCTTGATCCGGTTTTAATGAGCGTCGCGACACGCTATCAAATTGACATCAACCTTTGAAAAAGTTCCGGGACCGGTTCGAGCCACAACGACACAGGTCGTTGTGTTGCACTCTTCAGAACGAGACGCATAAAAAATCCGATGCCTGAAAGGGCATCGGATTTCTTATCAACCATGGTAATTACAGTGTCCGTCAGCAAGCGAAATCAGAAATTCGCCGGCGTATTCGCACTGATGATTTCCGCCTCATCCGCGCCGATATTGCGAAACCGGTGCGGCAAGGTCGTCGGGAAGTAATAGCCATCCCCGGCATTCAACACACTGATTTGCCCATCGACGGTCAACTCAACCGTACCCCGTGTCACCAACCCGCACTCCTCGCCTTCGGAATGCACGATCGGCTCTTCCCCGGAGCTGGCGCCCGGTGCGTATTGCTCGCGCAGCAACCGCATCTGCCGGCTCGGTACCGAAGCGCCAATCAACAGCAGGCGCAGGCCATGGCGGCCCAAGTCCGGTTGTTCACTGGCGCGGAAAACGTATTGGTGTTCGCGCGGAGGCTGGTCGAAAGTGAAGAAGTCGGCCAGGGACATGGGGATGCCTTCGAGCAGCTTTTTCAGGGAACTGACGGAAGGACTGACGCGATTCTGTTCGATCAGGGAAATGGTGGCATTGGTGACGCCGCTACGCCGGGCCAGCTCGCGCTGGGACATTTTGTAGCTTTCGCGTACTAATTTGAGTCGTGAGCCCGTGTCCATGACAGCCTTATGTGCGTACCGCGTAAGGGTAATGGGGGTGGAGAGCAGGCGCGGATCACGCCTTTTTCCGGTCCCGGAAACGTGAAAGGCGGCTATTAAATCACGTTTGTGGGTGTTGCTGTAGGAGCAAAGCTTGCTCGCGAAAGGGGTGTATCAGGCGACTTGATGCTACCTGATCTGACGCTATCGCGGGCAAGCCTTGCTCCTACAATTGGGCTGCGGCGAGCCGAAAAATAAAAGACCGGCGGTACCTTTTAAAGGCCACCGCCGGTGAGGTAACGCTTAGATGCCGAAACGGTCGCGCAGCGAGTAGTACACAGCGCCCATGGCGGTCAGCGGCGCGGAGAAAGTGCGGCCGCCGATCATTGGCATGTGCGGCAAGGATGCAAACGCGTCGAAACGCTCGGCGTCGCCGCGGATCATTTCCGAGATCAATTTGCCGGCCAGGTGCGAACAGGTCACACCGTGGCCGCTGTAGCCCTGCATGTAGTAGGCGTTTTTCTCGATACGACCGAATTGCGGCATGCGTGACATGGTCAGCAGGAAGTTGCCGGTCCAGCGATAGTCGATCTTCACGTCCTTGAGTTGCGGGAAGGTCTTGAGGATTTTCGGCTTGATCAGTTGTTCGATGTCGTCCGGTTCACGGGCGCCGTAGACCACGCCGCCGCCGTACAGCAAACGGTTGTCGGCGGTGAGACGGTAGTAGTCGAGCAGGTAGTTGCAGTCTTCGACGCAGTAGTTGTTCTTGATCAGGCTGCGCGCTTGCTGCTCCGACAACGGCTCGGTGACGACGATCTGCGAACCGCACGGCATGCTTTTGCTGGTCACGCGGTTGTCGAGACCTTGCGGCAGGTAGGCGTTACCGGCGATCAGCAGGTACTTGGCCTTCACCACGCCTTTTGCGGTGCGCACGGTGATCGGTTCGCCGTAGGTGATTTCCACCGCCGCCGACTGTTCGTAGATCTTGCCGCCCAGGCCGATGATCGCCGAGGCTTCACCGAGGGCCAGGTTCAGCGGGTGAATGTGGCCGCCCTGCATGTCCAGCAAGCCGCCGACGTAGGCATCGGAACCGACTTCACGCTTGATCTCGGCTTCGCCGAGCAGCGTCAGGTTTTTGTTGCCGTAGCGTTCCCAGCTCTTCTTCTGCTCGGCCAGGCCTTTGAGTTGCTTCTTGTTCATCGCCGCGAAAATACCGCCCGGGCGGTAGTCGCACTGGATGTCGTAGTGCTGTATGCGCTGACGGATGATGTCGGCGCCTTCGAAAATCATGCTGCCGAGGACTTCGGCGGTCTTGTCGCCATAGCGCTCTTCGATCACATCGACGTCGCGGCTATAGGAGTTGACCAGTTGGCCGCCGTTGCGACCGCTGGCGCCGAAGCCGACTTTGGCCGCTTCGAGCACGGTCACGCTGTAGCCCGCTTCGGCGAGGAACAGCGCCGAAGACAGACCGGTGTAACCGGCGCCGATCACGCAGACGTCGCAGTCCACTGCGCCTTCCAGCACCGGGAAATCGCCGGTGAAGTTGCGAGTGGCGGCGTAGTAGCTGTTTACATGCTGTTGGGTTGAAGAGTTCTGTTTCATACGTTTCTCCGATGGCCGCCGCAGAACGCAGGCGACCGTCGCTTTATTGTTGTTAGAGCTTGATCCAGGTCGCTTTGAGTTCGGTGTACTTGTCGAACGCATGCAGCGATTTGTCGCGACCGTTACCCGACTGCTTGAACCCGCCGAACGGCGCGGTCATGTCCCCGCCGTCGTACTGGTTGACCCAGACGCTGCCGGCACGCAGGCCGCGGGCGAAGGTGTGGGCCTTGCTCAGGTTGCTGGTCCATACACCGGCGGCCAGGCCGTAGATGCTGTCGTTGGCAATCGCCAAGGCTTCTTCAGCGGTATCGAAGGTAATGACCGAAAGTACCGGGCCGAAAATTTCTTCCTGGGCGATGGTCATGGCATTCGTCACGCCATCGAAAATCGTCGGTTCCACGTACTGGCCACCGGTGTTTTCGAGGGTGCGGCTGCCACCGGCGATCAACTGAGCGCCCTGCTCTTTGCCGATCCCGATATAGCGCAGCACGTTGTCCAGCTGACGCTGGTCGACGACCGCGCCGACTGTGGTCGCAGGATCGAGCGCATGACCTGGTTTCCACGCTTGCAACGCTTCCACCAACAGCGGAATGAACTGCTCGCGGATCGAACGCTCCACCAGCAGACGCGAGCCGGCGGTGCAGACTTCGCCCTGGTTGAACGCAATGGCGCCGGCCGCAGCCTGTGCTGCCGCGCGCAAATCCGGCGCATCGGCGAACACCACGTTGGCGCTCTTGCCACCGGCCTCAGCCCACACGCGTTTCATGTTGCTTTGCCCGGCGTAGATCATCAGTTGCTTGGCAATCGCCGTGGAGCCGGTGAAGGCCAGCACGTCGACGTCCATGTGCAGCGCCAGCGCCTTGCCGACGGTGTGACCGAAGCCAGGCAGAACGTTGAACACGCCTTTCGGAATGCCCGCGTCCAGCGCCAGTTGTGCGACGCGGATCGCGGTCAACGGGGATTTTTCCGAAGGCTTGAGGATGAACGAGTTGCCCATCGCCAGCGCCGGGGCGAATTTCCAGCTGGCCATGATCAACGGGAAGTTCCACGGCACAATGGCCGCCACCACGCCGGCCGCTTCGCGCGTCACCAGGCCCAGTTGATCCTGAGGCGTGGCGGCGACTTCATCGTAGATCTTGTCGATGGCTTCGGCGGTCCAGCGGATCGCGTTAGCGGCCGCCGGAATGTCGATGCTCATGGCGTCGCTGATCGGCTTGCCCATGTCGAGGGTTTCGAGCAGCGCCAGTTCTTCCTGGTTGGCCAGGATCAGATCGGCGAAGCGAATCAGGATGCGCTTGCGCTCAGCCGGGGCCAGATTGACCCAAACGCCGGATTCGAAAGCGCGGCGTGCGACGGCGACGGCGGCATTGGCATCGGCTTCATCGGTGCTGGCGACGTTCGCGAGGAAACGGCCATCTACCGGGCTGATGCATTCAAACGTCGCGCCGCTGGCGGCTGCGCAGTATTGACCGTCGATGAAGGCACGGCTTTCGATGGTTAGGGACTGGAAGCGTTGCTCCCAATCGCTGCGGGTGATTGTCATGGTTGTGACTCGACGCAGGAAATAGAGTGATCGTCGGACCGATGCCCGCCCAATCAAAAAAATTGAAATGCGATCCCTGTGGGAGCTGGCTTGCCAGCGATGGCGTCATCACAGTCAACATTGATGGCGTCTGATCCACCGCAATCGCTGGCAAGCCAGCTCCCACAGGTTTGGCGGCGCACACACAAATTGTGTACGCCGCCAACGCCATCAAACGGTATGCAAGTACCAGTTGTACTCAAGGTCCGAAATGGAGTTTTCGAACTCGGCCAGCTCGCTTTCCTTGCACGCCACGAATACGTCGATGTACAGCGGGTCGATGTACTTGGCCATGACTTCGCTGTCGTCCAGCTCGCGCAGTGCATCGCGCAGGTTGTTCGGCAGGCTTTGCTCGTTCTGCTCGTAGCTGTTGCCTTCCACCGGGGCGCCCGGCTCGATCTGGTTGGTCAGGCCGTGGTGAACACCGGCCAGTACCGACGCCATCAGCAGGTACGGGTTGGCATCGGCACCCGCTACGCGGTGTTCGATGCGCACCGAGTCTGGCGAACCGGTCGGCACGCGTACCGCTACGGTACGGTTGTCGATGCCCCAGCTCGGCGAGTTCGGCACGTAGAACTGTGCGCCGAAACGACGGTACGAGTTGACGTTCGGGCAGAGGAAAGCCATCTGCGCCGGCAGGGTCTCGAGCACACCGCCGATCGCGTGACGCAGCGCGGCGTTCTGCTCGGGATCCTCGCTGGCAAAGATGTTGTTGCCTTCTTTGTCGAGAATCGAAATGTGCACGTGCAGACCGTTGCCCGCCTGGCCCGGATACGGCTTGGCCATGAAGGTGGTGTCCATCTCGTGGTCGTAGGCGATGTTCTTCACCAGACGCTTGAGCAGGACCGCGTAGTCGCAAGCCTTTATAGGGTCGGCCACGTGATGCAGGTTGACTTCGAATTGCGCCGGGGCGCTTTCCTTGACGATGGCGTCAGCCGGGATGCCCTGCTCTTTTGCGCCTTCGAGGATGTCTTGCAGGCAGTCGACGTATTCGTCGAGGTCGTCGATCAGGTAAACCTGGGTCGACATCGGACGCTTGCCGGATACCGGCGAACGTGGCGATTGCGGACGACCGTTCACGTTGTCCTGGTCGATCAGGTAGAACTCGAGTTCGAACGCGGCGCAGATGGTCAGGCCCATGTCGTCGAACTTGCGCACGACATTGGCCAGCACTTCACGCGGGTCGGCGAAGAATGGCTGGCCTTCGAGTTCGTGCATGGTCATCAGCAGTTGCGCGGTCGGGCGCTTTTGCCATGGCTCGATGCTCAGGGTTCCGGGGATCGGGTAGCAGATCCGGTCGGAGTCGCCGATGTCCAGACCCAGGCCGGTGCTTTCCACCGTGGAGCCATTGATGTCCAGAGCAAAGAGTGACGCCGGCAGGTTAATGCCTTTCTCGTAAACCTTATGAAGACTGGTGCGCTCGATGCGCTTGCCGCGCACCACACCGTTCATATCCGCAATCAGAAGGTCGACGTACAAAACCTCAGGATATTTCTTAAGGAATGCGTTTGCTTCGTTGAGTTGAACGGTACGCAGAGGGACCGACATGTTGCACCTATTTAGCTGTTAATTATTATGTTCACTGCCCTTTCACGAGCCCAGTCAATCCGAAAGGCAAAGTGAAGTCAATAGCGAACACTCAGCCTTTGAACGTTTATTTTCGGGCCTCTCAGAGGCACGAGAGTGCCAGATCAGCCTTGAAACGCGCGTAAATCCTGAGGATCGGACGTGCGGCGTTTAGAATTTTTTACATGGGAGTTGTTAATTAAAATCAACAAGGCTAAGCTCCAGAAAAGCTCGTTCAAGTGTGAAACTTCGAGGTGATAAAAATGGCATTCAAGCCATTGATCGGCGTTACTGCATGCGTCAAACAGATTGGCCTGCACCCCTACCATGTCAGCGGCGACAAATACTTGCGTGCTGTCAGCGTTGCGGCGCTGGGGCTGCCCGTCGTCATTCCTTCCCTGGCTGAACTGACCGAAATCGAGGACCTGCTGCCGCAGCTCGACGGTCTGTTGCTGACCGGCTCGCCATCGAACGTGGAACCCTTCCACTATCAAGGCCCCGACAGCGCCCCCGGCACGGAACATGATCCCCAGCGGGATCGCACCACCCTTCCCCTGATTCGCGCGGCGATTGCCGCTGGCGTGCCGGTGCTTGGCATCTGCCGTGGCTTCCAGGAGATGAACGTGGCGTTCGGTGGCAGCCTGCATCAGAAAGTCCATGAGCTCCCCGGCTTCCTTGATCATCGCGAAGCCAATCATCCGGACCTGGCGGTGCAATACGCCCCGGCCCATGCGGTGAATGTGCAACCCGGCGGTATGTTCGAAGCGCTGGATCTGCCTGCGGTGTTCCAGGTCAACTCGATTCACAGCCAGGGCATCGACCGCCTCGCTCCGGGCCTGCGTGCCGAAGCCGTCGCACCCGATGGCTTGATCGAAGCGATCTCGGTCGAACACAGCAAAGCCTTCGCCCTCGGCGTGCAATGGCACCCGGAATGGCAAGTGCTGGACAACCCTCCTTACCTGAGGATTTTCCAGGCGTTCGGCGAAGCGTGCCGGCAACGGGCGGCGTTGCGTAATTTGCGCTGACTCAAACCACTAGCACTCGATTTACTGCCCCCGTGAACAAGACGGGCGTGTCTTTGCGCGCCCGCCGTTCACGACAACAACACACTGCAATAACAACAAGTACTACCAGGCAGCCAGGATGGCGGCGCCGAATAAACCCGAAATGTATGGATAACCCTGTAGGAGCAAAGCTTGCTCCCACAAGAGCCATACCGGGTTTGCAATCAACTATTAAGTCAGGCCGCGTTGGCCCGACGACTGAAACCTGTTGGGAGTTTCACATGGCAAACGCCTCCAGCATCTACAGGAAGGCTCTTGAAGGTCACCAGGCACCGAAAAAGGTGTTGGTGAAAGTCGACCGCGTCACCAAGAAATTCGACGAAACCACCGCTGTGGACGATGTGTCACTGGAAATCCATCAGGGCGAAATCTTTGCCCTGCTCGGTGGTTCCGGTTCCGGTAAATCGACGCTGCTGCGCATGCTCGCCGGCTTCGAACGCCCGACCGAAGGCCGGATCCTGCTAGACGGTGTCGACATCACCGACATGCCGCCGTACGAACGTCCGATCAACATGATGTTCCAGTCCTACGCACTGTTCCCGCACATGACCGTGGCACAGAACATCGCCTTCGGCCTCAAGCAGGATCGTTTGTCCGCCAGCGAAATCGACGCCCGCGTCGAAGAGATGCTGCGTCTGGTGCACATGACCCAATACGCCAAGCGAAAACCCCATCAGTTGTCCGGAGGTCAGCGTCAGCGTGTGGCGTTGGCCCGCTCCCTGGCCAAGCGTCCGAAGCTGCTGCTGCTCGACGAACCGATGGGCGCGCTGGATAAAAAGCTGCGTTCGCAGATGCAACTGGAGCTGGTGGAAATCATCGAGCGCGTCGGCGTGACCTGCGTGATGGTGACCCACGACCAGGAAGAGGCCATGACCATGGCCCAGCGCATTGCGATCATGCACTTGGGCTGGATCGCCCAGATCGGCAGCCCGGTCGACATTTATGAAGCACCGGTGAGCCGCATGGTCTGCGAGTTCATCGGCAACGTGAACGCCTTCGACGGCACCGTGGTGGAAGACCTCGAAGGTCACGCGATCATCCACAGCCCGGACCTGGAGCAGAAGATCTACGTCGGTCACGGCGTCAGCACCTCGGTGCAGGACAAGTCGATCACCTACGCGATCCGCCCGGAAAAACTGCTGGTCAGCACCACCAAGCCGGATGCCCGCTACAACTGGTCCAGCGGCAAGGTGCATGACATCGCCTACCTCGGCGGCCACTCGGTGTTCTACGTCGAACTGCCTGGCGGCAAAGTCGTGCAGTCGTTCATGGCCAACGCCGAACGCCGTGGCGCGCGTCCGACCTGGGACGATCAGGTCTACGTGTGGTGGGAAGACGACAGCGGCGTGGTACTGCGCGCATGAGAACCTTCAATCAGCAATTCCTGCGCCTGGTGCCCAGTGGGCGAAACCTGGTCATCGGCATTCCGTTCGTATGGCTGTGCCTGTTCTTCATGTTGCCGTTCTTCCTGGTGATGAAGATCAGCTTTTCGGAAGCGGCGCTGGCCATTCCGCCCTACTCGGAGATCTACACCTTCGCCGAGCAGAAATTCAATCTGCTGCTCAACATCGGCAACTACACGTTGCTGGGCGAAGACGAGCTGTATCTCTCGGCTTATCTTGGTTCGTTGAAGGTTGCGTTGTTCAGCACGCTGGCATGCCTGGTGATCGGTTTCCCGATGGCCTACGCCATTACCAAAGCCAGCAAGGAAGCGCAAAACGTCCTGATGCTGCTGATCATGATGCCGACCTGGACCGCGATCCTGATCCGCGTTTATGCGTGGATGGGCATTCTCAGCAACAACGGTTTGCTCAACGGTTTCCTGATGTGGACCGGCCTGACTTCGCACCCGATCGAGATCCTCAACACCAACACCGCCGTGTATATCGGCGTGGTGTATGCGTATCTGCCGTTCATGATCCTGCCGCTCTACGCCAACCTTGTTAAGCATGATCAGAGCCTGCTGGAAGCCGCGTCGGACCTGGGTTCGAGCACCTTCAACAGCTTCTGGAAAATCACTGTGCCGCTGGCCAAGAACGGCATCATCGCCGGCTGCATGCTGGTGTTCATTCCGGTGGTTGGTGAGTTCGTGATTCCGGAATTGCTGGGCGGCCCCGAGACGCTGATGATCGGTCGCGTACTGTGGCAAGAGTTCTTCAATAACCGCGACTGGCCGGTGGCATCCGCCCTGGCGGTGGTGATGCTGTTGATCCTGATTGTGCCGATTCTGCTGTTCAACCGCAGCCAGGCCAAAGAGATGGAGGCACGGGGATGAAACGCTTCGGATTTTCAAAGTTCATGCTGATTTTCGGCTTGTCGTTCATCTACCTGCCGATGCTGATTCTGGTGATCTACTCGTTCAACGCCTCGAAGCTGGTGACGGTGTGGGGTGGCTGGTCGTTCAAGTGGTACGCCGGCCTGCTCGACAACTCGCAGCTGATGGGTTCGGTGGTGCGCTCGCTGGAAATCGCCTGCTACACGGCGATTGCAGCAGTCGCACTAGGGACATTAGCCGCGTTCGTCCTGACCCGCGTCACTCGCTTCAAAGGCCGCACGCTGTTCGGTGGCCTGGTGACCGCGCCGTTGGTAATGCCTGAGGTGATCACTGGTCTGTCGCTGTTGCTGCTGTTCGTGGCCATGGCGCAGTTGATCGGTTGGCCGATGGAGCGTGGCATCGTCACGATCTGGATCGCCCATACCACGTTTTGTGCCGCTTACGTCGCAGTGGTAGTCTCCGCCCGCCTTCGCGAGCTGGACCTGTCCATCGAAGAAGCGGCCATGGACCTCGGTGCGAAGCCCTTCAAGGTGTTTTTCCTGATCACCATTCCAATGATCGCGCCGTCACTGGCAGCGGGCGGCATGATGTCGTTTGCCCTGTCGCTGGATGACCTGGTGTTGGCGAGCTTCGTGTCGGGCCCAGGCTCCACGACCTTGCCGATGGAAGTGTTCTCGGCGGTACGTCTGGGCGTGAAGCCCGAGATCAACGCCGTGGCCAGTCTGATCCTGTTGGCCGTATCGATCGTGACCTTCATGGTCTGGTATTTCAGCCGCCGCGCCGAAGCCAGCCGTAAACGCGCGATCCAGGAAGCGATGGACCAGACCGCCAGCGAATCGTGGCAACAACCTAAAAAGCAAATGCTGGAAGCCACCGCTTAAATGCAGGAGCTGCCGCAGGCTGCGATCTTTTGATCTTGCTTCCAAAAATCAAAAGATCGCAGCCTCGTTTCACTCGACAGCTCCTACAGGTTGATTGAAATTTTGTTTTGCGTATTTGAATAAAAAAGAATGGAGTTGTACCGATGAAAATGTTTGGCAGGACTCTGCTGACACTGTCCTTATTGGGCGCGATCGCCTCGGGCGCCCAGGCCAATGACAAGGTTCTGCGCGTCTACAACTGGTCGGATTACATTGCCCCGGACACCGTCAAGAAGTTCGAAGACGAGACCGGGATCCAAGTGACCTACGATGTGTTCGACAGTAATGAAACCCTTGAAGCGCGCCTGCTGGCGGGCAAATCCGGCTACGACATCGTCGTGCCGTCCAACAGTTTCCTGGCCAAGCAGGTCAAGGCTGGCGTCTATCAGGAGCTGGACAAGTCGAAGCTGTCGAACTGGAAAAACCTCAATCCGGTGCTGCTGAAAAACGCCTCTGCCAGCGACCCGGATAACGCTCATGCCTTCCCGTATATGTGGGGCTCGATCGGCATCGGTTTCAACCCGGAGAAGGTCAAGGAAGTGCTCGGCGCCAACGCCCCGACCAATTCCTGGGACTTGCTGTTCAAACCGGAAAACGCGGAAAAACTCAAAGCCTGCGGTATCAGTTTCCTCGATTCGCCGACTGAAATGATCCCGGCTGCCCTGCACTATCTGGGCTACCCGGTGAACGACCAGGACAAGGCGCACATCGCCGAAGCCGAAGCATTGTTCATGAAGATTCGTCCGTCGGTGTCGTACTTCCATTCGTCGAAGTACATCTCCGATCTGGCCAACGGCAACATCTGCGTGGCCGTCGGTTACTCCGGCGACGTGCTGCAAGCCAAGGCCCGCGCCGAGGAAGCCGGCGACAAGGTGAAGATCGATTACAGCATCCCGAAAGAAGGCGCCGGCAGTTTCTACGACATGGTTGCCATCCCGCGTGATGCAGCAAACGTCGAGAACGCTTACCTGTTCATGAACTTCCTGATGCGCCCGGACATCATTGCCGAGATCACCAACAACATCGGCTACAGCAACGCCAACGCGGCGGCGACGCCACTGGTGGATGAAGCGATTCGCAACGATCCGGGTTCGTACCCGCCGGAAGCGGTGATGGCAACGCTGTATGCCATTCCTGATCAGCCGATTGGCGTGCAGCGGATCATGACTCGGGGTTGGACCAAGGTGAAGCTCGGTAAGTAACTGATACACACAATGCCGCATTTGTAGGAGCTGCCGCAGGCTGCGATCTTTTGATCTTGATTTTGAA